>JAZODL010000199.1:0-79031 GCA_045596945.1 Candidatus Methanomethylophilaceae archaeon
GGTCCCCCGCGGAACGGGTCCCATCCCGCCCGGACCCCCGGGCACCGGGGGAGGGGATGTATCCGCCAAAGGATATATACTCGGAAGCACATGTCAGGGCACCCGGGCACGGATGGGTGCCATGTGCGCGCGGTGCCCGGGGGGACGTGGAAGGATGGATGCTGTGTTCGATGTGCGTGCGGGCCCGCTCAGGGAGGCCCTGACCGTGGTGGCCACCCAGGACACCGACTGCACCGTGACCCCGCTGGACGACGGCGGGCTCAGGGTGTCCCAGAGGAGCGTGGACGGTGTGTCCATGGCGGTCGTGGATCTCCCGTGTGTCTGCACGCCGGTCACCGGGCTCCCGACGGAGCCCTTCGGCATACGCATCGCGCCGTGGATCGGCGCACTGACCGCCCCGACCGTGCGCATCTCCCTGTCGGACGGCAGGGTCCGCCTGGAGTCGGGGAGGGTCGGCACCGTGCTGCCGCTGTACCCGGTCGGCGACGTTCCGCGCGCACCCCGCCTGGAGCCGACGGCGACCGCCGTGGTGACCTCCGACGACCTGATGGGTCTGGTGAGGGCCACCCCTGCGAAGTGGTCGGAGGCGTACAGGGTCGCCGTGTCGCCCGACGGTGTCACCGTCACGGCGCACGACGGCACCGGGCTGGGCGTCGACCTCACCGTGCCCGCCGCGGACTGCGTGTCGTGCGATGGGTCGGCGACCGCGGCCTACCCGTGGACCAGGTGGGCGGACATGCTCCGCTCCCTGCCCCGCGGGACCCTCGTGGGCCTGTCCCTGTCGGACGACTTCCCCTGCAGGGCGGACGTCTCCGGGGACGGCTGGGAGGGCGTGTGGATGGTGGCGCCCTTCATAGAGGAGGATGGTATGGGATGACCGTGAGGATGGGGCGCACCGTCATGTGGTGCGCCGCATGCGGGGCCTTCCACCCCGCGCCCCCCGACGGGGGCAACACGTGCGGCGTCTGCGGGGCGTTCATGTCCGTGCGCAGGTGCTACAGATGCGGCCACGAGTGGGTGCCGCGCGACTTCGACAGGGTTCCCGGGACCTGTCCCGGGTGCAAGTCGCCGTACTGGTGCAGGACCAGGGTGAGGGGATGACCGCCATAGGGGTGGTCGATTTCCTCAGGAGATGCAGGGAGAGGGATACGATGGACGATACGGAGATTCGGATGACCCGGGCGACCGGGGCGGACATACCGGGGTGGACGGACGCGCCCCCCACGGGGGTGTCCGTGACGACGACTACGGGGGCCCCCGCGACCCCCGTCGCACCGGGGCCCGCCCCGGTCGGGACCGGGGACGACCCCGTGGACGCACCCGCGCACTACCGCCGCGGGGGGTTCGAGCTGGGGGAGGTGCTCTACGTCTGGGGCCTGTCCCACAGGCGCGCCAGCGCGGTGGAGTACATCATGCGCGCCGGGGACAAGGACCCGGCCAGGGAGGTGGAGGACCTGCGCAAGGCGATCAGGAACCTCGAGATGGAGCTGGAGTACATGGAGAGGTACGGGAGGCGCACGGCATGATCGCCGCGGTGTTCCAATGGGCGTCCGGAGGGGAGCTGACGGTCCCCCTGGGCGACATGGACGACGCCCTCCTGGTGGCGGACACGCTGTCACGGGCCATAAGCGGAGGGGACAGGGCCGTGAGGCTGACCGTCCCGGACGGCAGGACGGTCTTCGTCATGCTGGAGGGGCTCCTCCACGCGGGGATCGGGCCGTGGGACGGCGGGATACCCTGGGACTCCCTCCCGCCTGTGGGGGGTGGGGACGAGTGAGCACCGTGCACCAGCTCGAGGTGCGCTTCGCGGCGGCCCCCGCCGACAAGCCCTCCGCGTACTACAAGGGGGACGTCATGAGGGTGACCATGCTCGACCAGCAGAGCGCCAACATGGCGGTGTCGAAGATACAGGCCGGCAGGGACGACAGGGGGTCGAGGATGGTGCACTTCCTCGACGAGTCGGGGCTCATGTGGACCATGGACTCGTGGAGGGTCGTGTACGCCAGGGCCCTGAGGTTCGAATCCCCGTCCGTCGACGGGGGGGAGCCCGCACAGGCCCCCGACAGGGGGGAGGCGTGATGGACACCGTGCGCTTCAGGGTGTCCGTGGCGCCGCTGGACGGCGAGGCCTTCATAATGGAGCAGTTCGCCACCGAGTCCGACGCCAGGGCGTTCCACGCGTCGCTGGTGTCCGAGGAGGACAGCATCATCGCCGCGGTGCACTACCCGTGCGTCACCGTCACGTTCGAGGAGTTCCTCAAGGGGCACTGGGTGGTCACGGGCCGCAAGCTGGTGGTGCGCCGATGACCGGGACACGTGGCAAGGCAGATAAACCCGCATGCCATACGGATGGACGCATGTGCGCACCCGGTAGGAGGTTGTTCGCGGTGGTCAGGGGGAACGGCGACAACGCCGCGGAGGCCCGGAAGTTCAGGGACCTGTGCGTCCTGACGGGCTTCATGGGGGCCGTCGGCAGGGCGGAGATCCGCATCGGGTCGGTCTCCATCCTGGTGTCCGTCCCGGACGAGCCCGGCGACCACGCATGGGTGGAGCGCAACGTCACCTCCTGGGTGGACATCCAGAGGGCCGACACGCCCGACGAGGCCGCCGTGCTGGCGGGGAGGATGGCGGAGAGGCTGGCCGAGGCCGGGGGGACCCCCGACATGGTCGGCACCGCCTTCCTGAGGTACCACCTGGACAGGATGTACATGCACTACGACGAATGGAGTGATTGATATGGCGAGGAGGAAGGCCGCGACGGTCCCCGAGGGGACCGCGGAGGAGGGGGCGCAGACCCCCGTGGACGCACCGGCGGACCCCGTGGCGGAACCCGTCGCGGAGGAGGCCCCCGCGAGGAGGGCCGTGGACACCGGCGCCGAGGTGGTGAGGACGGTCAGGGCCGTCCTGTCGGAGCCCATGGGGAGGGACGACCTCCCCGTGCTCCTGTCCGTGAGGATGGGGGACGGCAGGAGGACCTACCACATGGTCCCCGTGGGGGGTCCCGCGCTCGAGAGGGCGTGGGACACCTACAGGAGCAGGTTCCCGGGGGCGACCCCCGAGGGGTTCGTGGGACTGCTCTACGACGTGCTCCCGGCATCGGAGATGTTCCGTGCCGTGTCCAGACTGGACATATGAGCACAGGCGGGGTCGCACCCCGCCATACGTTTTTACATCGGCAAGGCCTTGCAGAGGCCATGACGGAAGAGGAAAAGGACCGGACCGACCCCTCGGGGAAGGCCACCGACAGGGTCAGGGGGGCGATCGGGGGACTCAAGCAGATGGTGTCCCCCGTCAACGCCGTCCCCGACACCCCGGAGAGCATACTGGATCCCCCGCAGGTGGAGCCCCTGGAGCCCGTGTCCACGGGTCCCGCCGCGGAGGCGTCCTCCACGACGGGGCCGATGGAGGAACCTGCCGTGGAGGATGCGCAGGAGGCCGAGACGGTCGCGGGACAGCCGAACGGAGACGGACAGCAGGGGGGAGGTGACACCTCCGGGGAGCCCGTCGTGGAGGACGCTCCCGCCGACGGGGCCGTCACGGGCCATGACGGGGAGGGGGAGGGACCATCGGGCCCCACCGACACCGACACCGACACCGACACCGACACCGACACCGACGGTCCCGCGGATACCCCGGAACCCACGGAGACGGAGGAGGTCGCCCCCGCAGACGCGGAGCGCACCGACGGGACCCCCATGCCGGACATGGACACCGCCGAGATGGAGGCCCGTGCGGCCCGCCTCAGGGCGCAGGCCAGATGGGACCGCAACATGGACGCGCTGTCCTCGCTGGCGGCGACGGCGCTGCCGGCCATCCCCGGGATCGCGATGCAGACGGCGGGACAGGGCATGCGCGCCGTGTCCAGGTTGATGACGTCGTTCTTCAACCACGGCCCGCTGGCGGCGGGGTCCACGCTCCTGGCCGAATCCCTGGCCGCGGTCGACACGGTCGGCAGGAGGAGCGGGGAGATCGCACAGGCGTACGGCATAGCCCGCAACGCCGACAGGAGGGCCGTGGAGGGTACGGCCAAGGGGCGCCTCATGTACGCGCAGACGGAGGGCGAGAGGCACGGCATGGCCCTGGGCATGACCGTCATGGGGGAGTACCTCAGGCAGACGGGGAAGACCGAGGACCAGCTGGACGAGGACGACATCCGCAACCTGGCCGTCTACCTGAACGGCCACAGGTCCCGCATGGCCGCGGCCCTCAGGAGGGACTCCGACGCCCGCAACGCCGGCAGGGTGGGGCCCGACGGCAACGTCATCGTCGGGAGGGAGGAGGACAGGCTGGACCAGTCCACCAGGAACCAGTACAGGGGGTTCCTGCACCAGACGGGCGACCTACTGAAGGAGCTGGACAGGCGCAACTCCGACCTCGGCAGGAGGTACCGTGCGGAGGCGGGCGCCGCCGCGACGGCCAGCCAGGACATGCGCAGGGAGGACAGGGCCAGGGCGGAGGCGGACAGGAGGCGCGCGTACGCGCAGGCGGGCCCCAGGCAGAGGTTCGCGTACGACACCGTGGGGCTGAACTCCGACCTGAGGATGGGGGAGGACGGCATCCCCGAGAGCAGGGCGCACGTCAAGAAGCTGATCCAGAGGCTGGACGGCCTCCTCATGGGGGACCCCGACAACCCCGATGCGGACATGTGGTCGTCGTACAGGGACGAGCTGGTGGCCCACGATCAGGCCCTGTCCGGCATCCAGAGCGACAGGACCTACAACTCCCCGCGCAACAGGAGGATACGCGACAGGAGGGAGCTCGACAGGGCCCTCTCCGAATCCGAGAGGAACAGGGCCGAGGGGGATGCGATCATCGACGCGGCGCTCTGGAACTGGGAGCGGATGCTCGCGGAGGGGGACGATGACCAGCGGAGGGCCGTGGAGAATCTCAGGGAGGCCGCGGAGGAGCACGGTTTCGGGTCCCCCGACGAGCTCCGGGAGGCCCTGAGGGAGACCATGGCCGAACTGGACGAGCAGGGCGTGCCAATCGACGACGAGACGTACAGGCTCCTGGAGGTGGCCTCCAGGTACATCGACGAGCTGTGGAGCCCGCCGTACAGTCCCTCTCGGGACAACATGTACCAGGCGGACCTCAGCGATCCCTCGTTCGCACCGTACGGCGACCCCAATCAGCCCGATGCGCTGAACAACCCGGTCAACCCTGCACCTCCGGTCGAGGTCCCCGAGAAGGAGCAGGGGCAGGAGCAGGAGCAGGAGCAGGACCCCTCTGAAGGAGGAGACGACCCCCCGCAGGAGGCTCCCCTGTTCGAGAGCCTCGGGGGCGGACACGTCCCCGACGGGGTGGACCCTGCGGACCACGGGGCCAGGCTGAGGAGCCTGTCCGACAAGGTGGATGCGAGGGTGCGGGACCTTCTGAGCAATCCCAAGTTCACCCACAACCCCGGTCTCAGGGCGGGTGCGTTCAGGACCGCCCTGAAGAACTCCATCGAGGCCGACGACCACTACGACAGACTGGGCCACATGGCCGTGGCGGAACGCATCCTGGAGGGGGAGAAGGACAGGAAGGATGCCTTCACGGACATCGGTACGTACGACAAACTGATGGACAGTTGGGACAACTACCTGGAGATGACCCCCGAGGAGCGTGCGGAGGTCAAGTCCATCGACGACCTGAGGAAGGGGAGGAAGGACAGGGAGGCCCAGGAGGAGAGGGAGGCGAGGAGACGTGAGAGTCGGGGCGTGGGCGAGGAGCACCTCAAGGACGACGACGTGTATCTCGAGGAGGATCTGGACGAAGCATCCTCCAAGGCCCTGAGGGGCGGATGGGACAAGGAGACCGCGAAGGCCGTGGAGGCCGGGGTGAAGAGGAAGCACACGGGTTCGATGATGGCCATGGCGATGAGGATCCTGAGCATGTCCCCCGGCGACAGGACGGCGAAGGACGAGAGGACCTTCGCCAAGCTGATGACCGGACTGGACAAGCGCAGGGACAGGATAAACGGGTCCGAGTCCCTGAGAGGGTACATGGAGGCTCTGGACAGATTCAAGCAGAACCTATGACATCACAGTCGTTTACAGGATATTACCGAGTTCCTGTAAGTTGGTTCTTTATAAACCCTTTAAATCCTTTTTATTATTATTACATAATTACATGATTTTCTTTCTAAAGTTCATGAGTAATTATGGACAACATGGATGGTAGGATGTCGAGGAAAACGGGAGGGTTTATGGAAAACCGCGTTTGTAACTCCCCATGTAATGTCCGGGAGTCCAAGTTATTTAACCGATGGAGTGGATACCAGCACCATGTCCACGATTTTCGACATGATCGACAGGGCCACGGGAGAGGGGGAGGTCATCACCCTCACCGAGGACATGGTGGAAGCGGTGAGGGTACCCGAGGGACGCAACGTCGTCATCGACCTCGGAGGGTTCACATGGACCGCCCCCCAGGGGGAGACACCCATCACCGTGGAGTACTCCACCGTGACGCTCAGGAACGGAACCATCTCCGGGGACGGGAACGCCGCCATCAGGGTCGGTGCGAAGGATGCGGTGAAAGCCACGTACGTCACACTCGCACAGGGGCTCACCGTGAGGGCCAAGGGCCATGCGGGTGTGTTCCTCTCGGGAAAGGGTCATCTGGACACCTACGCCGACATAGACGTCGACGGGGAGTTCGGGTGCATCCAGGGCAACGGATCCGAGCCCTACTTCGGGAACTCCGCGACCATCCACGGCGGCAGGCTGACATCCAAGGGGACCGCTATATACTGGCCCCAGGAGGGCGACCTCCGCATCTACGGCGGAGAGGTCACTGGTGTCACCGGGGTGGAGGTCAGGGCGGGAACCGTCTCCGTCAGGGGAGGAACCATCACCGGTACCGCGGTACCCACCAGCGTCACCCCCAACGGCAACGGCTCCACCTCCCTGGGAGCGGGACTGGCCATCGCACAGCACACGACCATGCGCCCCGTCGCAGCGGACATCTCGGGCGGAACCATCCAGGGATACTCCGCGGTCTACGAGAGCAACCCAGAGGGCAATCCCGCCGAGGCCGTGGCCAAGGTGGCCATGGACATCTCGGGCGGAACCATGAAGGCCGTCAACGGTGGAACCGTCGCGGTCTACGCCGAGAACGTCAGGGGATTCGTCAGGGGAGGTACCTTCAACACCCCCGTGGCGACCTACCTGGTCTCCCCCGGCATATCCATGACCACCGATGCGGACGGCAACACCGTCCCCGCCAGGGCCGACTGGGTGTACCCCGACACGGGAGCCGTCACACTCGGCATGGGTATGAAGAGACTCGTGATGACCTGTGCGAGACTGATCTACCCCACGGGCGGGATCACGATGTCCGGAATGGGCATCAGACCCGTCTGTGCGGTTGCCAACGTCCCCGGAGGGGCATCCGCACATGTGGACCCGGTCACAGGGGCCGTCAGGCTCTACGTCAACGGGGCCGAGGCCGAGGGCACCCTCGACGACGTGTCCCTCATCGTCTTCGGGTACTGAGGACGCAAACCCCTTCCATAAACCCCTTCCAAGGAGATTCGGACATGTCGGACAGTGATATGGCGGCCGAGAGGCCCGCCGACTGGTACAAGAGGAAGGGACGTCTGAAGGTCGTGGACGTCCCCGTGGAGGAGCTAAGGGCCTACGAGAACAACCCCCGCATCAACGATGCGGCGGTACCAGCCCTGAAGGAGGATATAGCGAGACTGGGGTTCAACGTGCCCCTGACCATCACGAAGGACAACGTCATCATCACGGGACACACCCGTCTGAAGGCGGCGATGGAGCTCGGCATGGAGACGGTGTCGTGCATATACCTTGACGATCTGACGGAGGAGGAGGTGAGGATGTTCCGCCTCACCGACAACAAACGTGCCGAGGAGTCCGGGTGGGACATGCCTAAGCTGGACATCGAGCTGAAGACCCTGGAACCCCTCATGGACATCGAGGACTTCGGGTTCACGCTGGAGGACCTGTCACCCATCCCCTTTGACACCCGTCCCGCGCCCCCGGAGGACACCGTGGTCTCCGAAGGGGACACCGTGTACACGGCCCCCGTGTACGGGGAGGGGGACGGACCCGTGGGGGACATGGAGGGCTGGACCGTGGACGAGGACGGGGAGCTGCAGGGCCCCACGGAGGACATCGGGTTCGAGGAGCCCGGGGGAGAGTGCCATGTCCAGCGCGGCGACATCATCCGTCTGGGACGCCACACCGTGATGTGCGGGGACGCCCTCGATCCCGTGGACATGACCATGCTCGTGGGAATCGACAGGGTGGACATAGCGTTCACCTCGCCGCCCTACAATGCGGGCCATCTGGGGACGGGGAGGGCCGAGAACGGCCCCAAGTACCTCCACGACGAGGATCAGCGTTCCGAGGAGGAGTACGACCGTTTCCTCCAGGAGAACGTGTCCATCCTCCTGGACTGCGCCCACGAGGTGTTCTACAACATAGGTGTCCTGAAAGGCTCCAAGAGGGCCATCGTCCGTCTGCTCAACGCCAGGCTGGACAACTTCAAGGACCTGATCTATTGGAAGAAGAACAACCCCGTACCGGCTCTGGCCAAGAACATCATCTCCTCCGCCACCGAGCTCATCATCGCGTTCGGACAGACGGACTCCAGATCCTTCAGGAAGGACCCGGGGATATGGTACGGGGTCATAGAGGGTAACTGGGCCGGCAACAACGCCTACTCGAAGATACACCGTGCCACGTTCCCCCTGTACCTGCCGACGGAGATCGTCACCCGCTTCACCGAGGAGGGCGGCACCGTACTGGACTGCTTCGGAGGGACCGGCACCACCTTGATAGCATGTGAGGACACTGGCAGGACGTGCTTCATGATGGAGATCGAGCCCATCTACGTCCAGACAATCGTCAGGAGGTACATCGAGAGGGTTGGTTCCGACTCAGCGGTCGTGCACATGCGCGACGGCGAGGTGCTCGACACGGACTGGGTGCATTGATTAGGAGGTTTCCGCCCCGAGAGTGCGATAACGAGTGTTGGATAGGACCGGGGCGGAGCCACTACGGGTCGGGCAGTGGCGCACTCGTGTGCATCACTACATATCCATACAGGTATATAACCAGTTTCACTTTTTATTACATTATTACCGATATTACATGGTTTTTTTGAAAAATTCCGACCTATAGAATACAATTAAATACGCCAATCGGTTTGTACCCCCCGCGAAACGGAGTTGGACAGGATGAAGAACATCGTGTTGATAGACAGCCTGAGGGCCCTCGGCCTCCAGGTGGATGAGCTGGGACTTGTGAGCGACGGCATCTTCGAGTTCGTGCGTCTGCACAGGACCAAGGTGGAGACCCATGACGGGCGTTCCATCGAGATGAAGGCCATAGAACAGGTGTCGTACGTGGATGTGGAGCACAGGCTGTTCCTAACCACCGCGGAGGGCCACGAATCGGTCTACGGGGGGAAATTCCCCGTCAAGTTGGAAATCAGGGAGATGCCCAAGACCCTCAGCGCCCTGAACAGGGAGTTCGACAACATCTTCCCCGATTCCTATGAGATGCTCTACTACGACGAGCTCCGTGAGAAGAGGATGATCGACATGACCCTCCTCGGGGACCCCGAGAAGGGAATCATTCCCCTGAACGACGACATCCTCGCGCTCTACCACCTCACGTTCGAGGAGAGACTGGAACAGATGGACTACGTCGGGAAGGGCATGCCGGCCCACACGATCATGGATGAGATCCTCACGGTGAGGATATTCCGCCATCGCAGGAACCCGTTCCGCGAGTGGGTGGAGTCTCACGAGTGGGACCAGAAGCCCAGACTCAGGATGTGGTTCAGGGACTATGTGGGGGCCACCGCCCCCGCTCTCCAGACCCTCGCGGGTGAACCTACCTCCGACGAACTCCAGTACATCGGGGACGTCACCGAGGCGTGGTTCATGGGAGCCATCGCCCGTATGTACCAGCCGATTCAGCACGACATCGTCCCCGTCCTCATAGGGGGTCAGGGGCGCGGCAAGGGTCAGGCGCTGAGGTTCCTGGCCGGAGACAACTCGTGGTTCAAGTCCACGTCCGCGGACGTGTCCAAACCCGACAGGTTCCTGGAGTCCATCAGAGGAGCCGTTGTGGTGGAGCTCTCCGAGTCCAGACAAATCAGGACCGCCGACAACGAGGCCCTGAAGACCTTCATATCACAGCCCTCCGACCAGTTGAGGAGGGCCTATGCGAGGTACGAGGACGAATATCCCCGCAGGTTCGTCATGATCGCTACATCCAACCTCTCGTCCGTCTTCACCGATCTGACGGGAGCCAGGCGTTTCTTCCCGATGGAGTGCAACCCCAAGTACGCATCCGCCGAGATTCCCGTGGACGAGAGGGGGGAGACGTACCAGTACGAGGTGGAGCAGCTGTGGGCGGAGGCCCTCTACCTGTACAGGGCCGGGCACAAGTGGAACCTCTCGGCCAAGACGAAGGAGCTGGCCCAGAGGATGCAGGACTTCAACTCCGAGGAGAACCCGGGGCTGATCGCAATCGACGAATGGCTGGACGACCCTGCGAACGGGTACGCCGACAAGGGGAGCAAGGTCACCCGCGAGGACATCATGGTCAAGATCTTCATGGTGGATCCCACCGCCCCGCCGAAGGAGATGGAGACCATGTACCGCGCATGGAGGAACGGGACCCGCAGATGGGCGAAGTGCAAACCGTTCTTCAGGGACGGCAAGACCCGTCGCGGGTTCGAGAGGATGTTCGTACCCGGGGAGACCATCACGGCTCAGACCTTCAACCTGGTGTCGGGTGCGGACCCCGTGCCCGCGGTAAGAGACCCCATCAAGAGAATCAGAGAGGTCGCGAGGGAGTACGGCCTGTCGGAGGACGACCCCCTGCCGTTCGAGAAGATTCCCCTGGAGGACATCAACGACTTCATGATGGAGGGGTTCGTGGTGGACTACGGAACCCCGACGCGCCCCGATTACAGGGTCGCGTACCTTCCCTGAGTATATACGCATAGGTATATATCTTCAAACCCCTTCCCATTCTCATCATGCCCGAGGAACGTTTCCAACTAGCAGACCATCAGCTCTATGCCATCGAGATGATGGAGGCCAACCCCCAGCTGGCCGTATGGTACGATGCGGGTACGGGCAAGACCGCCACCGCTCTGATGTGGCTCATCAGAGCACTCAGGAGGGGCGACATCACCAGGGCGCTGGTGGTGTGCCCCGCATCCCTGGTCGGCAACTGGCATTCGGCCGTGGACAAGATGATCATGTTCGCGGGAGTCACGCCCGAGGATGTGGAGATGCTCCGTGGGGCCCTGACCATCGTGTCCTTCCAGAAGACGTATAAGATAGACAAGAGGGTCGTCAGGCACAGGAACGGGCTCACGTCCACAAAGAGGGAGCGCCACCTCCGTGAGGAGGTGGACAGGCTCTGGGGAGCCATCATAATCGATGAATCCCATTGTATAGGTGCCCACAACTCCACCCAGACCAAGGCCGCGTTGGCCCTGGCCAGGTTGACCGAGAACAGGTACATCTTGTCCGGGACCCCTGTCCACGGCGGAGGAGGGGATTCCGATTACAAGAAGCTGTTCGGGCAAATCAACTTCCTGAATCCAGATAGATGGTCCACATGGCAGTCCTTCTGCGAGGAGTGCGTCATATCCTACGATCCGTGGGGGAACCCCCGCAAGTACAGGAAGGAGGTGTGCATGGACATCATGCAGGAGTACGGGATCGTGGCCCGTCTCGCGGACTGCTACGACATGCCGTCCAGCACCTATACCACCACCGGTTGCGCCCTGGCGGAGAAGAAGGTCTACAAGGACATCAAGGAGGGGTTCATCCTGGACTACCAGATGGACATACGCAATCCCGGCTCCCAGTACACCAAGCTCCTCCAGATATGCTCCGGCAGCATGAAACGCAACGAAAGGGACGAGGACACACTTGTGCTGAGGAGCTCCAAGGATGAGGCGCTCAGGGACATCGTGGCCGGTACCTCCGACAGGGTGGTGGTGTTCTGCCAGTACCGCGCGTCGATAGACCGTGTGGCATCCATAGCCCGGAAGATGGGGCTGGACCCCCTGGTGTACGACGGTCGCACCAAGGACAAGAACTGCTATCTGGATTTTCAGAAGGGGAAGTACGACATGTTCATCGGACAGTACAGTTCGGGAGGGGTCGGCATCGACCTGTTCTCATCCCACACCATGGTGCTCTTCGAACCCACCCTGTCCGCGCTCCAGCTGGAGCAGACGATCGCCCGTATCATGAGGAAGGGTCAGACCCAGAACTGCACCTATCACTACCTCACCACTCCCGACACCATAGAGGACAAGGTGTGGGATCTGGTGCGTAGAGGACGTGATGTCTCCAACGACACGCTCAGGGCGCTTGCATTGGGGCTGGAAATTCCGATGTGATACGAGTCTATTGTGTGTATATGTTGATGTGTTATAGGTAATATTATATACACCCTAGTGCATGTAACCTTGCGACCCACGGGGTCGAGGAGAGTACGAATGGAGGACACACAGCAGACAGCGTCCCTCGAAGCCAAGAGGGGACTGTACAGGAAGATAAGCGGGCTCCGTCAGGAGCTTCTGACACTGGACTGGTCGGATGACAAGATCATGAAGGCCCCGTCCATGAGCTATCCCTACCTGTCCACCGACAAGGTGAAGAGGAACATCGCGCCCCTCTTCCACAAGCACGGGCTGGAGGTCAGGGTCTATTACGACGAGCTGGAGCCCCGTCCCGCGGTCGGGGACTTCACATCCCACTGGACCGTCAGGATCAACGTGGAGTTCATCGACATGGACACATGTGCCACGGTGACGTACCATGCATACGGTGAGGCGACCGACAAGAACGACAAGGCCATCAACAAGGCGCAGACCTCCGCATTCAAGCAGTGGGTCCTATCCACGTTCGGCATCTCGGACGGAATCGACCCCGAGATGGTGATAGGCAACGGAGGGTCCTTCCACAGGCGTTCCGAGGAGGAAGAGGAGGAGGTCAGGAGCAAGGTCCTCGCCAATGCGGAGAAGCCCCCTGCACCCAAGCCCCCTGCTCCCAAGAAGGCGCCCAGGAAGGAGGAGCCCGAGCCCGAGGCCCAGGAGGAGCCCAAGGCCGAACCCGCACCAGCGCCCGAGCCCGAGGCCCAGGAGCCTCCCAAGGCGGAGGACAATGCACCCGCTCCCGGTTACAAGCCCATGGGGGTCCAGGCCAAGGCCATCGACCGCATCACCAGCGTGTACGAGCAGAGGGCCAAGGCCGGGGAGATTTCACCCGAGGAGTACAACCAGATGTCGATGGACTGCGCATCCATCTCCAGCGTCAAGGATGCCACCGCGTTCATCAAGAAGTACAGGGTGGGATGATGGTGGCCGTCAGGAAGTACACCCAGCCCAAGTGCGACTTCTCCATCGTGGACGGGCATATCGAGACCGATGGGAGCGTGAAGGGCAGAATCACAGGGACCATGATGGGAGGTATCCTCAACATGTCCCCCTGGTCCACACCCTTCCAGGTGGCGTGCCGTCTCCTGGGGCTCGCAGAGGAGGATATATCCGACAAACCTGCCGTGAAGGCCGGGAAGCATCTCGAGTCAAAGGTGATCGAATTCGCCGCCGAGAGGTATGGGGAGAGGTACGGTATGTTCATCCCTGCGGAGGAGGTCCATGAGAAGCGCGAGGGCGACCACGCGTCATGGGCATCCGACTTCGACGACGAATACTTCGCGGGGCACGTCGACGGGTATGTGATGAACGACGACGGGGAATCCTACATCCTGGAGGTCAAGACCTCCGGCAACCTGGATGCATGGGTGGACGGTGTACCATCCTACTACTACTGGCAGGTGGCCCTGTACAACAGGTTCCTCACCGGACAGGACCACGCATACGTGGTGCTGGGCATCGTGGAGGAGGATGAGCGTCGCGACCCCACCAAATGGAAACCCTCTGACTCGAACGTCAGGGTGTTCAAAGTGGACATCGAGCAGGATGGTGTGGAGCGCATCCTCACCAAGGTCCGCGAGTGGTACGACACCTATATCGCCAAGGGCATCACGCCCACCTACGACCCCTCCAATCCGAAGGACGTCGAGATGTTCGAGCACCTGGCCAATCTCACCAGCGACGGAGGGGACATATCCTCCATGGTCGACCGTCTGATGGAGGTCGAGGAGGAGATAGGGGAGTACGAGAGGTCGTATGCCCATCTGTCCACCGAGAGGGATGCCCTCCGCAACAGGTTGAAGGACTACATGACAGGGAACGACATGACCGAACTGCCCTCCCTGTCGGGAGCATACAAGGCCGTCCTGACCACATCGGTCAGGAAGAAAATCGAAGCCACCAAGCTGGTGGAGAGCGGAATCGACCCCGCACCGTTCACGACCGAAACCGTTTCGAAATCGTTTACAATCAAGAAGAACAAGGAGTGAGTACAATGGCAATCAAAATCACACAGTGGGAGTACAGCGATGAAATCGAGCAGCCCGACGTGCCCGTCGAGGAGGGAGACAGATACCTCTTCGTCAGGAACGCGTACCTGACCGACGACAAGGTCTACATCATCAGCTTCAAGGACCTCCAGAACGAGGCGGAATTCACCATCAAGCACAAGATGAATAAGGCCGACGACAACGGCAACATCGTACGTAACAACAAGGCACGTGGGACCCTCGTCACCCTCGGTCACGCGATTCTCGGCACCGAGAAGGGAGTGCCACACCCCGACGACATCATCGGAGGCGTCTGCCACGCGGAGATCAAGCTCAACGAGTTCAAGGGTAAGATGTACCCCAACATCTACAAGTACGAGCCCGTGAACTATGAGTGGTCCCTCCTCGGAACCATGGAGGAGCAGTACTACGAGGAAGACGAGGAGTGATTCCCATGGATTGCGACGGTGTGTACACACGCACCCGTAAACTGGTCAAGGCGGGGAACTCCTGTTCATTCACCCTCAACTCCAGCTGGCCCTTCGAGGTGGACGACCTGGTCCAGGTCCAGGTATCGGTTCCCACCGATCCCGATGTGGTCTACACCGAGACCCTGAAGGTGTGCTTCAGGGCCAACAACAGAATCGTGCACGTGCCGCACGATTGGGGGTTCGAGGCTGGACAGGTGGTGACCCTGGCCGTGCTGGGAGTAGTCAGGAAGGCGAACACCAATGCCGAAGACGCCAGAAGGTCGGTTGAAAGAAGAGTTGAAGAGGTATCTTGACTCTCTGGAGGGAGTCACATGGTTCATGGTGCCCGGGCGTGCCAGCGGTACGCTCGGTGCACCTGACATAATCCTGTGTGTCGACGGGAGGTTCGTGGGGGTGGAGGCCAAGACCCCTACGGGCAAGTTGACGGGATTCCAGATAACACGTAAGATACAGATAGAGAGGAGCGGAGGAGTCGACCTGGTGGTAAGGAGCATCGACCAGCTCCGCGATCAGATAGAGGAGTTGAGAAGCGAATGGGCAAGAGAGGAAGAGCGATGAGACAGAACAAGACGATTGTACCCGAGGAGGTCGCACCCGAGACCCCGGAGATCCCTGATGTTCAGGAGACCCGGGAGACGGAGGAGGTCTCCCTCACCATGGGGATGATTCCCGAGACCATAGGATTCAGCATACACGAGTCCACGGTCGCGGACGCACCCCCCTTCATCCTGCTGTCCTTCAAGAGGCTGGACGGGGTCCCCTGCGATGTCCTCCTGACCGAGGACATCGTCAGGCAACTCGCCGACCAGTGCGGTCAGGTACTGGAGAAGCTCTGAAACCCTTCAGGGGGCGTGAGCCCCCATCTTTTTTTAACATAGTCCTCCATACTGAACACATGACCTACACGGATTCCATCGAGCCGAGGTACTGCACCGTGGAGGACGTGGAGGAAACCCTCAGTCTTCCCTCCAGGACGGACCCTATGGGCATATTCCGTTTCACCGATGTGTCCAATCCTTCATACGACCGTGTCTGCAAGCTCATCATAGGGGCGGAGAACGTCATAGACGGGCGCGCCCGCAAATCGTGGAGGACCAATCGCGTGGTCAACCATGTGACCTCCATCAAGACGTACTGGCACGACCTGTCGGGTATGAGGATAGGATACGCCACGCACGGGGGGGACTACGTCCAACTCAGGAAGGACGTCCTCCCGTGGGACCCCGAGAAGGGGGACAAGCTGGAGGTGAGGTTCTACGGTATGAACAACTGGTCCGATATAACCGAGTCGGGGGGCAAGGACCAGGGGGGGATGTTCTGGTTCGACTACCATATGGGGAAGATGTACATGCGCACCCGTCTGTACCAGCCCAAGATTGATGCGGTACGCATCACGTACAGGTGGGGTACCGAGGATGAGGAGATCCCCTGGGATGTGAACCGTCTCGCATGTCTGCACGTGGCATCGCAGATAATCAACGGAGGAATCTACGACATCAAGGTCGGGATGGGCGGCGACATCGCGGGGATAAAGGACAGCCTCCTCCGCAACTGGCAGGCCGAGATGGGGGAGATATACTCCAGGATACAGTGCTCGGGTGCGGTCCACTCCATGCTGGGGTGATGATCTGGACAACAACAGGATGTTCATGCCGGTCCCCGAGACCCATATGTTCCAGGACGACAGGAAGATGATGGCCGAGCTCATCAGGGACGAGTGGTCCCTCGGAATAGGCAGGGACCCACTCATAGAGTACAATGCCGACAAGTACCTGATGGATTCCCGCTACGGCTCCATATTCATATACTACATCAACCGCAGCCCCCGTGTCTCGTCCGTGGACTACAACACCCTCCACAGGATATGCAACATGTCCTTCAGGGTGAGCTCCCCGGTCTACGACTACCATGCGGAGATATGCGAGGAGATGTACAGGATACTCCTGGCCAACAGACGCGCCGCGGCCAAACTGTCCCCGTACACGTTCCTGGAGATAACCAACGAACGTCACTCCAACGACCTGTCAGGGTACTATGGGACCACCATATCCATCAGGCTCACGGGATATGCGACGCCCATTATGTCCGCAGGGTTCGGGGACGAGGTGAACAACACCATCATGAACCCCGTGGACATGAGCTGTCCGGAGCAGATGCCACACGGGCCCTGGGACGGTCGTGCATGCGGCAGATAATTTAAGAATCCATGAACCCATGATAGTCGCATGAGCGGTATCAGACAGGGATTCTGTTTCTGTCGTGAGAGGACATTCAGGGGAGGTAAGGACGAGGAGGATTTCTGGATCGCCCCTCCCCCCGGCTCCTTCCTGTCCACGACCCACAACAGGACAACGAACAAGCTATACACGACCGGTTCCAAATTCTACGACACCGTGGCCTACGGCCAGGTGTCGGGCTCATGGGAATGGACGTTCGTGTTCGATTACGAGTACATCGAACCTTTCCTCCTGGCCCTGGAATCCGCGGAATGCATATCCTATGAGGGTAAAGCGTATGCAGACTACACGCTTACCAAGTCCAACAACACCCGTCTGCCTTCTTTCTGCATACGTAGGAAGATCCTCAACGACATGGCCGGGCGTGGTGGTCAGGACGAGGAGACCATCCTGTACGGGTGTGTGGTCAAGGCCCTGAGGTTCTCCAAGACCTCGGGGGGCTCCCAGATAAACGTCACCATGACGGGGTTCTACGCGTATGAGGAGACTGTGCTCGGAGACCTGGTGGCCACGGACTACATGAAGTACACCGGAAGCCTGGTCGAGTTCTCATGCATGTTCATATCCTCAATCGCCAACAGCAACTACGTCGCCCACACGGAGTCCCTGACCATAGGGGTCGAGAACTCCGCAGGAGCCGTCACACCGGTGTGCACTCCCTTCGCATCCACCTACTACGAGGGACAGACATCCATCACATTCGGAACGACCTGTTACTCCAACGACCCCGAGAGATACAAGATGAGGGTGTACGGGGGAGGGGAGCGTGCTACAGGCGTGCCTATCGACAACACCGGCAAGACCCTGTACAGGCCCAGGTCCAAGGGCATGAAGCCCATCGACAGGGTCCTACTGGCATCCTACAACGGAACGGCCGATGGTTTCGACAATGACGTTGCCACGGTATACGGGAGCTCCGACCGCAGGATATGCATCATCCTGGACGATGTGGTCATCAAGTCCCTGACATGGCAGAAGGGAGACGGAAGCAAACTTCAGGACCAGATCAACTCCACCGAATGCCGTACGTTCACCCTGGAGATCAGGAGTGGCAACACCGCAGGCATAGAGGATATATGGGGTGAAGCCAATCCCCATGGGATCCCCGGATCAGGCAAGGTCTCCGAGACGCCCGGTTCAGCCGGGGGCTCGGGCTCCCAGGATGCAACGGATGACACGAGGTCCTCGGACACCTCCGTGGACAGCGGTTCTTCCGATGCTAACGGAGAGGCCTTGGGGGGAGAATGAGGTATTGACATGGACATAAGACCGAGAATCACGATTGATCTGACAGCGTTCGGCAAGGAGGGGGCGATTGTTCTCGCCCCACCCACCTTCCGCAGGACACAGGAACTCTCCAACAGGCTCGCCGTGATCGGACAGGGTGGCGAAATCATCAAGGTATCGCCCGGTGAGGCGTACGTCCTGAGCGTCCTGTCCTATGTGGAGTCGGGACCGTTCGGACTGGACTACGACGAATTCATGGACTACTGCGACGAACTGGACGAGCTCAGGCTCGGTTCCGCGAAGGAACTGTTCTCCAGTATGGAGAAGGCGGTCAGGGAACTGGACACCCAGGTGGTGTCCCCTTTTGCGGGCTCACCCTCAGCGGAGATCGCGAATTCGGTCTGAGGCTGTACGACGAGGCCCTGGTCAAGGGTCTGGACCTCCATGGGGACATGGTCACCCTGTACGCGTACGGGGTGTACCTGTCCAACGGAGGGAGACATGAGGATTTCATGGATTTCACCGAAGAGGATGTCCAGATACTCGCCACCACCCATATGGCGATGAGGAAACGCGAAATGTACAGCATGTCCCGCATGTTCGGAGCAGAGGAGCAGTGAGCCGATGGCATCAGAGGATTACATCGTGAGGGTTGTCCTCAGACCCGATCTGGATAAGGAGGCTCTGAGGAGCGCGTTCGAGGAGACCCTCTCGGATATCAGGGTCAGGATATCGCCCGAGGTGGAGCAGGAGTATGTGGACTCCATCATGTCCGAGGACGACCCCGAGCGCAGGGCGGAGATTCTCAGGGAGATTCTTGCCGAAATCAGGAACGGCAACAGATCGGGCGAAAGGTCCAACGCCGCGTTGGAGGCCGCTGAACAGCACCTCAGGAACGCGGAGGTCGCAAGGGAGGCCCATGGCAGGAACCGCCGTGTGGTGGAGAACAAAGGCCTCCTCGGAGAGACCTCCGACGTCATGCCTGTGCCGGATGAGGACGAGGAGCGCGGGAGCCGTGCCCTCGAGACACTCAACCGCAACATGGGCCGTGCCGCAGGGTACCTGGCGGACGGCACCAAGTTCCTCATGACCAGTTCCTTCGAGCTGGTGGAGGGCATATACAACCAGATGAAGCAGGCCTCCCCCCTGCTCCAGGCGGTGGAGAGCATGTTCAACCTCGCGGTGCAGCTGTTCTTCATGCCGATGGGCAACAAATTGGGCGAGATCCTCATCCCCGCCACGGTGGATCTCCTCGAGAAGGTCACCGACATGTGGGACGCGTTCGAGGGACAGTCACTCGGGGAGATGGTGACCACGGCCATCACCGAGGGCACCAAGGTGTTCGGGGAGTACCTCATCGACATAGGTTCCACTCTCTCGGAGGAGCAGGGGATAGTGGGCTCCATAGGCGAGATGTTTGTCACACTCGGTACGTTCATAGAGAGCAACGGAGCCCAGACGCTCAGCGTGGTCGTGAAGCTCGCCGACTGGGTCCTCAACAACCTCCCCGCGTTCATCCAGTGGTACGTGGCGATGAAGGGTGTCGAGGTGGGATCCCAACTGTTCTCCTCCATACCCTTGGTGGGATCGCTCATCGGAGGTGTGGTCGGGGGAGCCATGGGTTTCGCGATATCCGATATCGCCATGACCACTCTGGGGGTGCCGGGATATGCGGAGGGCGGAGTGGTCCCCGCCACGCCCGGTGGCAGGCTGGTGGTCGTGGGGGAGGGAGGAGAGGACGAGATCATCGTACCCAAGTCCAAACTCGGCACGATGGGCGGAACCGTGTACATCACCAACAACTTCTCGGGATACACCCGCGAGGAGTTGATCGACGAGGTCAACCGCATCATCGACAGCCAGATTGCACGCAGCAGGAGCACGGGAGGGTTCTGATGGCATCCGTATCCACATCCGATGTTTACGTAGAGGCGGGGGAATCGTTCTCCGAGGAGATGTTCTCCGCCGATTTCACAATCAACACCAAATCGGTCTCCGGGCCAGCCTGGATATCGAACAAGTACAACGGATCCAATTCTGGGATCATCATCTCCGGTACCCCGACCACGGCGGGGACCTATTCGGTCAGTGCCAGGATCACCGATATCTGGGGGAACTACTCCGATACCACCACCGCCTACATATACGTCTCGGAGAGCTCCAGCGGAGGGGATGACGGAGGGGGCTCGGGCGGAGATTCGGGAGGGGATTCAGGCGGTGACTCAGGAGGCGATTCCGGAGGAGATGATTCGGGGACCACCGTGGTCGGATACTTCTCCACGGACGGGACGGTCAACTCCAAAGTCTCATCCATCACCATGTCCGTGGGAGCATCCAAGACGGTGTATTACTCTGCATACTTGAACATCACGAGTTTCACCTTCACATCGTCCAACACATCCGTGGTGTCGGTCACCAAGACCACATCAGGTACGATATACAAGCGCATCCTGACCCTGAAGGCGACGGGGAGCGGCACAGCCTATATATCGGCACCCAACGGGGACAGGTTACAGGTCACCGTCGAGAAGGAGGACACGGGCGGGTCCGCCCCCTCCTTCGCAGTGGCGTCGATCACCATGCAGGTGGACGAGGAGGTGTCCACGTACATCAACCTCAACGGCAACGACATCGGTCTGCTGTCACTGTACTGCGACCCCGAGTCCCTGGTGCAGATAAAGCAGGGCGACGAGTCCGACACCCGCTGGGACTTCTCGCTCGTGGGCCTCAAGACCGGCACGGGTACGATGCACGTCGAGAACACCGACACAGGCGAGTCAGACACCATGACCGTCTACGTGGAGACCACGGGTGGAGCGGGGGAGTCCGACGGCCCCATCTCGCTGTCAGGTCCTACCACCGTGCTCCCCGATACATGGTACACGTTCAGGGCGACGGGAGGCAACGAGGCGACCATCACATGGACGTCCAACCCCGATGTCGCAGACATAAGCGGAGACGGCAGGACGGCGGAGATCATGTTCCCGTCCTCATCCAGTGTGCAGTCCGTGGAGATATACGTGTATGATGACGTGGGGTCCGCCCCCGCATCGCTCACGGTCATCGTGGTGCCACTGGTGGAGTACTACGGGGCCACGGAGAAGACCGTCTCCGTGGGGAAGAACCTGAACACATACATCAGGTACAAACCCGCCTCCGTGGTGGCGAAGTACGCCACCCCCTATGTCACAGGAGCCAACCACTGCTCGGTCACGGTCACAGAGGTGGCCTCCGGCTACGTGGATTTCACGTTGCGGGGCCTCACCGAGGGTACGGACACGCTCGTGTTCTCGGCACCATACGGGGATTCGACCCATACTGTCACCGTGCACGTCGTTCCCCCGGGGGAGGTCACAATCACCTCGTACGAGTCCCCCATGTACTCCGGGGAGACTCAGACCATCAGGGCGGAGTCCTCCACATGGACGGTGGACACGTGGCTGGTCACCGAGAAGACGGACGTCACGGTCATCCAGGAGTCGGACAACCTCTCATGCGATGTCACGGCCACCCTCAGTTCCACAACCGTGGAGGAGGGGGAGTTCACGATCAGGGCATCCCTGGACACGGGAGAATACGATGAGGTCACCATCGCCGTCCGCAGGGCCCCGTACAGGCTCAGGTTGTCGGGCCCCGTGTCAGCGATCACAGGGGAGAGGGTCACGGTCACCGCCACCCTAACAGGAGGTACGGGATCCACCGTGGCCCCCTCGGTCAGGTGGTCCCTGGAGGGGGATGACACGACCAAGATCTCCGAGACGTCCTCCACGGTCACATTCACCAGATCCACCGCAGGATCGGTCCTGGTCTACGCAATCGATGACACGGGGGCGGAATCGTCCCTGTCCATAGGGTTCACGAAGGCCAAGGCGAAGAAGCAGACGGTCACGTTCGACCCGAACGGAGGTGTGGCCGAGCTGAGGAGCAAGGAGGTGTTCAAGGGGGAGACCGTCCTCCTTCCGTCCGCATACCGCGAGGGATACAGACTGTCCGCCTGGACTCCCTCCAGCAGTACCGTGTCCCTCTCGAGGAGTTCCCCCGTGTACGCCGCAGGGTACAGGTACGAGGTCACGGAATCGATCACCCTGACCGCGATGTGGGCGCCAGTCTCACAGTCGGAGGTGGATTCGGACTGCTACATACACGTGATGCATGATGATGTGGACCGCATCATGCACATGGGTGTAGTGGAGGCCATATCGGATACGGTGACGTCCAGTCTGATCTCCATCCCGACCATGGTGTTCGGTGTGGAGAACAGGTTCCTGTGCGACCTCGGGAACGTCCGCAGGTTCAACATCACCCTCGTCCGTGTGGCCCCGCCCCATCACGACGACTCCTCGTCCGATGACAGGATGTGGTCCAATGGCAAGTGGATACGCGAGCTGAAGTCCATCCTGGACTTCTGGCAGAACTTCGGACAGGACCCCCGCACAGGCGAGGTCGTCGGAGGGTTCAGGTTCCGTTTCAGGCCGCCGTCGGATGCGGCAGAGCTCTACCCCGAGATAGACAAGAACGTCTTCCTGACGGGCGCCATCACCTACTCGTCGGACAGGGACGTGCAGAAGCTGAGGTACACCCTCCCGCTCACCGTCGCATGCATGAGGGCGGGCTACAAAGGGGATCCCGACATAACCGTCACATACAGCCCCAACGGGGTCGAGGGATCGTCCTTCTCTCAGAAGGTGTCGTCGTCGACCCGTGCGATTATCTCCAACCCCGACAGCACATGGGCGGACGGCAACCCCCTCAGGATGTTCAAGGGTTGGGCCATCACGCCGTCGGGAGGTGTCAGGTACACCCCGGGGGAATCTCTGACATTCTCCTCCGACACGGAGCTGTACGCGGTGTGGGATTCGCCGTTGGCGATACACGTGTTCCGCGAGGCGGGGGAGCACACATTCGACATCCCCGCCGGCAACCGCCTAATAGCCTACCTCGTGGGAGGAGGCGGCAGCGGGGGGATGTGGTACTCCGGCAAGTTCGCGGAAGCTCCTGCGGGAGGCGCCGGCGGAGCGGGCGAGTACGCCGTGTTCGGTTCCACCGTGGTGTCCGGCACATCAGGGAGGGTCGTGGTAGGGAAGGGCGGACCGTCCGTGAAGGCATGGAGCATCGACGACGGGAGCGACTACACGAAGGCCGTCTCCAAGAAGGGCAACCCCGGAGGGGCGACCAAGCTGTACGTGGACGGAATCCATATAGGCACCGCCAACGGAGGTTCCGGGGGCGGGGTCGGGATATACGACGAGGATACCCACGACCCCCTGGTATCGGAGGTCAAAGGGGGCTCGGGATACGGCCCCGGGGGCCCCTCGTCCAGGTTCGGCAAGGGAGGGGACGGCACGGCCGCATCCCCCAACCCCGCGAAGAACGCGGGGAAGGGGAAGTGGAGTCAGACCGTGGAGTCCAGGGATGTGGAGATGAGGTACTGGGGAGGCCCCGGAGGGGGCGCATCCGCTCTGGACCAGGTGTTCGAGGGCATCCGCTACACCTCGTACGGAGGGGACGGAGGGGATTCGACCATTGAGCCCGGCGTAGGCGTGCTGGGAGGAGGCGGCGGGTCGGGTCCCGTGCACCTGGTACCCACCAGTGGCACGGTGTACCCCGCGGCGGACAGCGGGAGAGGGGGCGACGGGTTCGCCCTGATAGCGGTATTCAACTGGTGATAGGATGGGAATTTACGGAAAGATGGTCCTGTCGTACCCTGGCGGGTCCGACATGGATATGGGCATCGTGACCAAGATGGGGTGCACGTACAGCAAGTCGGTGTCCACCACGCCCCTGGTCTCCATGCCGATGGACGACACGTTCGCGGTGGAGACAGGGGCCACCGAGAGCTACACGTTCAGCTTCCAGAGGAAGCACCCAGGGGGCATCTCCGAGGACCGTTCGGACACGGAGACCATGTGCAACGCCGCATGGTACGACCTCATGACGGAGATCGTGGACAGGTGGCAGATGAAGACGGACGGGTTCAGGCTGAGGTTCACCCCCATTGGTAATGACAACGTGGAGACCGTGGACATCAACGGGTACGTCAGGAGCCTGACTCGTGACTACAGGGCAGGGGACAACGAGGTCATCCACGGGAACCTGGTGTTCGAGAGGGGGACCATGTTCGTCAACGCGAGCAGACCCCTCTCCGATTCCATCCCCGCATCCGAGTTCCAGATATCCATGTCGGATTCGGCCAATACGGCATGGTATTCCCTGATGGACTCCACCGGGACGGACTGCGTGTCCTCGTACACGATGTACGGCGGGATGGAGACCCCGTTCGAGTACATCGTCATGCGCATCCCCCAGGCCAAGCTGAACAAGGTGGCGCCCGCACTCGTGGACGACATCCAGGCGGGTAAGAACAGGGTCCTGGTCAATGCGGTCGGCAGGTCGAACATGACGGTCACCTCCTGCGGGGCCTCCGGGGACGACCTGGAGGTCGTCGCATACTGCGATGCCGAGGTCCTCAGAGGGTACAACCTCAGGGAGAACCAGACCATGGATGCGTTCTCATGGATACGCTACATCCTCACCCAGGGAAGGTACGGGGTCGCGTTCAGGGAGAACGTGTCCTTCAAGTACCATGTGAACCCCAAGGAGGGTGCGGAGCACCAACTGTCCTTCAACGCGGGGACCAACGTGTGGTCGGTGCTCCAGATATGCGCCATCTACCTAAGAGCCAAGCTGTTCTTCACAGGCAACATGGCCTATCTGACGGACTTCACCGCCGACACCCCCAGGTACGACACAGGGGATGCAATGGACAGACGCGCCCGTGTGGAGGTCCACCCGAAGGGAGACAGGGGGAACCCCATGTACGCCCGTGCCATCGGACAGGTCAAGCTAGGTCCCGAGGGGAAGTATCCCGTCACCAACTCCCTGACCCTGAGCTGCTCCGAGCCGACGGAGGACGGGATGAAGACGCGTGACTTCATCTACACGGACGAGGACTCCATAGCCGAGTTCGAGTCGCTCACCCAGGCATCGTACTCCTTACCGCAGCTGGTGGTCGGAGAGGGTGTGGACCAGGGGAAGGAGTTCGCACAGGGCGTGTTCGCGTACCGCAGGGAGGTCCAGCAGTCCGTGACCGTCAAGCTGAAGGAGATGTACAGCACGGGGTCCGGCATAATATGGTCCCCGTTCTTCCACCCCTACACGGCACTGTCGGCGATATCCAGCTCCACGGACGGGTTCGAGGTGAACAACATCTCTGACATCACAGGGGAGCCGTACTATCCGCTCCTCCTCCTCTCGGGGTTCGAGCGCAGCTACCCCCAGGGGGCCACCGCCTACACATTCGGGGTCATCGGGAATGTGGACCTCTCCTCGAGCACCAGCAGGATTCTGTCCACGAAGTGATCCGATGGGGAGACCGCTCAGGAACGATCTGACGGGCCAGCGGTTCGGGAGGCTCACGGTCACATGCCGTGCACCGAACCGCAACGGCAAGGTGATGTGGCACTGCGTGTGCGACTGCGGGGGCTCCACGACGGTGGAGTCCTCCAACCTCATCTTCACCCAGATGTCCTGCGGGTGCTACAGGAGAGAGAGGATATCGGAGATTCACTCCATCAGACCCCCCCTGGGGGCCCGCTACGGCCACCTGGTGGTAGAGGGATGGGACGGACCTATGTCGAAGGTCGTGTGCGACTGCGGGACGCACAAGGCTGTCAGGAGCAAGCACCTCCGTGACGGGAGCACCCGCTCCTGCGGGTGCAGAGGAAATATTTAAAGGAAAACCATCGTTTTCCGATAACCCTCCGTACAGGTTCTTTCAATGGGGGTATCCCATTGGGTTTCGACAACATCTCTCTCGCCATCAACGGACAGCAGAACAACGTGAACAGGGACCTGGAGGACTACAACCTCTTCGACAGGCTCCGCAAGGAGGGGAGGTCGCTCCAGGACATCGTCAGACAGGCTGAGGAGGCCGAGGCCCTCAGGAAGCAGATGGACGAGATGGGACGCACCAAGCCCCGCATGGACGCCGCAGTCTTCTCCCTGATGGAGGAGTACGTCAGGGACGATCCCGAGGTCGCCGTGGCGAGGAACAGGTTGCTGGATATGAGGAACGCGATAATCAGCGAGCTCTGCATGAAGGACAACAGGTACCGTGGGGAGTTCGAATCGTACCGCAACACGGTGCAGGAGAGGTACGTCAAGGCGCGTGAGGGAATCGCACAGACGGGGTCCCTCGAGGCGCCCGACACCTCGGAACAGGACGAATGATTTGCACCGGCACGGACGACCGGAAAAATGGAGGCTGTAAGTGTGTACTACATGGCCGGTCGTCCGTATCCGGCTAGGTGAATGCCCCGAAGCAGATGTTCTTCCCAAGAGGCGTTCATAGAATCGTCATACGAGTATTTCAAATAATCTGTAACCCATCCTCATGCCATGACCGACAAGCACGAGGATGATTACGAATATCATCACGATGACGTCGATGAGGATGATGATAGGGCACGTGAGCTCATCGCCCAGGAGGAGCGTGCTGCCAACGAGTACGAGGCCATGGCGGACGATTCCGATGACAGGGATGCCGAGGCCGTCTTCAGGGACATAGCACGTGAGGAGAAGGTGCATGCGGGGGAGCTGTTCCTCATCCTCCTCCAGAAGGACCCCGAGGAGATGCACGCGCATGCCGAGGGCATGAAGGAGGCAGCCGAGATCACAGGGATGGACGAGGATGTCGGGAAGGACATCATGGACATGTCCCTCCGCGAGCTCTTCAGCATGAAGAGGGGCGAGGTCCTGGACAAGGCCAATGGTGTGTCCTCCTTCGAGAAGGATGGTCTGAACAACCATCTGACCTCCGAGGAGTCGAAGGCCCTGGAGGACACGCCCGTGGCCGTCGCCAAGGGGCGCAGACGTGTCCTCATGCAGGATCACAAGATACAGGCCGACAGGAACAGGTTCCATCACGACGACCCCTCCAGGAAGGACCCTGTGGACCCGGGGGAGCAACAGTGGGAGGAATCCAAGGCGGAATCCAGGATGATCTCCACGGGACGTGCGGGTCAGACCGATTCGGATGCCGAAGTACGTTCGAGGAAGAGGCTCGGGAACCACTTCCAGGTCAAGAACAACAACATGTCATCCACGCCCCGCAACGACGCCCTTGCCAGAGCCGCCCAGAGGGAATCGGAGCAGAATGCTCTGGAGGGGGACGCATCATATCAGTTCGACAGATTGAGGAATGAACATGAACAGTCCGCCGACTCGGTCGTCGGCAAGACCAGGCGTGCGATGCTGGCCGCCAACCAGCAGGCCGCATCCATGGGACTCTCCACTCCGACCTCCCCCGCACAACCCGTGACCCGTGGCAACGCTAGGTACATGCTCGAAGAGAGGGGGATCGATCCCGATGCAGTCCTTTGAGGAGATGATGGCGGAGATCCTGGAGGCCCGTTCGGAGCCCCACAGGATCTTCAAAAAGGAGAAGGTCAAATGGGATCGCGACCTGACGTTCTACGACTACAACCGTTCGAAGGACCAGGGTTGGCTGGGAGGTAGGACCCACATCTGGCAGTCCAGGTCCAACAGCGTGCCACGTTCCAGGAGTCCCGAGGTGGCGGGGGTGAACATCGACAACATGCCGGGCTACCGCAGGAAGTATCCCTACGCATGGGTCACCCCCGACGGCAGGCTGACCAACGACAGGTCGGAGGCCGCCCTGGATGAGAAGGGGAGGCCCGTCCGCAACAGGAACAACACCATCGCCACCGCCGCCGACAAGCGTGCCCACGCGGCCCGCACGGGGGCGGACAGGGAGGATCCCGTGTTCAAGGACAGGGTGAACGCCGTGCACCTCAGGACGATGGATCATATCAGGCGTCTCGTGGAGGCCTCCGAAGTCATCAACGAGAGAATCAGGCAGATCCGCGAGTACAACGCGGCCAACCCGGACAAGCCCCGCAAGGCCCCCAACCTGCCGACGTTTACGGTGTCGGATTCCAACAGCAACAGCAAGGTGTACCAGAACCTGTTCGACAGGTACTTCAGAGAGGAGTTCGGCATCCCGCCCGAGGAGGCATCCTACACCGTGGCCCCCAGGGACGACCTGGATGACTACCTCGCAGGTGTGAAGAGGGAGTGGCAGTACAGACACGAGGCCGCGGAGGACAGGCGCAGGAAGAATTCGGAGGACTGGGCGAAGGTGCAGGAATGGCAGAAGGAGCAGGACAGGATGGACGCGATGTCCAGACTGGGGGACTTCAACACCGCCTACGATGCCTTCATGAACCCGTTCTCGAGGGACACGGACAGTTCCCGGTCGCCCATCCCCCTCGCCACCAACTACATGGATCACGTCAACAGGCTCAGGGCCCAACTGGACAGCCTCCACGACGACATGACGAGGTCGGGGGAGCTGGAGGGGGTGCCTCCCGAGGATGTGGATGCCGTCGTAGTGAACCGCATGCTCCAGATCAACCCCGCCTTCGCCTACTCATGGAACCGTGCGGGGGAGATGAGGGAGGCCCTGGAGGAGGAGTACGGCATATACACCGAACAGAACGGCGACATCCCCGAGGACACCTTCAGGACCCTCAGGGACCTGCAGTCCATGAAGGACAAGAAGTATTCCGCCATGATGGACAGGGACAGCGTCCTGAACATGATCCAAGAGATGAGGGATGGTACGAGACTGGCTTTGCCACACAGTGCCAGGTTCTGGCCCGAGGAGTATCAGGAGAAGGCCCGCGAGGCCCTGAAGACGGGGGAATACGTCCGGAACAAGACCGCGAGGGAGGGATACCTCCACAGGAGGATCCAGGAGTACAACGCGACCCGCAACAACGACCCGTCATGGAGCATGCTGAAACCCCTGTTCAGGGACACGGGGGTCCCCGTGTTCATAAGGGCCTCTGCACTCGCAGATTACGAGATCCGCCATACGAGGGACGCATTGTCCGCACAGGGCTGGGTGAGACTCGCCGATCTGGTGGATCGGTTGAGGAGGGAGGGGACCGTGAGCGGGGCCATCAATCTCACGAGCATCATCAAGGAGGAATCCAAGGGGCTGACAGGGAACGCTGGCAAGGCAGTGAAGGACATGCTGGAATCGGTCCGTAACGACCTCAGGGCACAAGCCATCCATTTCCATGACAGCCGCAGCAACACACCCGAGACCCGTTTCACATTCGGCAGAATCGCCACCGATCCGAGATATGCGCAGTACGTCGCCAAATTTAGGGATTACATACAAGAACTGAACCGCTCCGATGCCCAGTTCGACGCACGCAGGGAAAGGGAGGCGGAAGATGACACGATACCGGAAAATCACAAGATGAGGGAATGGGAGCGTGACAACCCCCTCAATGAGCCAGGGGGCACCGAGAGGATGAGGTTCCTCAACTCAGTGGACCATGTCGAACCCGGCGAGGGGAGCTGGAGGCAGGAGCTCACTCAGGATCCCTCCGGAGGCGCCACGCCCCAGAAGTACAGGCGGATGATGAGGGGCATAGGAAATGACCGGTTCCTCAGAGACATGTCCGCTCTGGCCAGGATGCCACAGTCGGATGATGCCGAGAGGAACACCATCAAAGCCAACGCGCTCGCGTTCATGAACCTCCTCGTCTCGAAAGGGGCGATTGAGTCTATCGACAACCCCGTGATTCCGATGGTCGCCAACAGGGTGAAGCGTCTGGACGGCACCTACGAGGACAAGGGGATGACGAGGGACCCCAAGGCGGTAGAGGCCAGGAAGAATCTGATCGAGGCCGCGGACGGAGTGGTTATGCGCGATCTCTCCACGGCCCGCGAGGGCCAGGTGGAGGCCCTGGATGAGGCGGGCCTGATGTGGGGCAAGTCGACCGAACCCCTCGTGTACGCCACCGCCGATGCGGAGGCCTCCCTGTGGCCCTCGGGCGACGAGGGGCCCGTGGCGGACTGGATGAGGGGCCAGTTGGACGCTTTCGGAGACGGCCCCGATACCGCATCCCAGAGGGACGATCTCGGGACCATGTACAGGGAGAACGTGCAGGGCGGGCGCGTCCGCAGGGACAGGGCAGGAGGGTACGGGGACGCGTACCGCACCCTCACCACGGCCCTCGGGACGTACCATGACCCGAACGCGGATCCCTCTGCCAGGGCCAGGGCGGAACGCATCGCGTCCATGCTGCTGTCCGACCCCGACTTCGCGGGAGCGGACGTATCCCAACCCATGGCGGGCGACAGGAGGGCGTACGTCAACGACAGGGTGCGCATACCCGATATGGAGACCTTCAGGAACCCGAGGACCCACGAGATGTACCGGGCGTACAGCGAGGAGGTGAAAGCCAACCCCGTCAACACCACGGATCCCGTCACCACGGCGTACGAGGCCCGCCAGAGGAAACAGGAGCGCGGAGCCGGGCGCAACATCATCTCCAACACCATGAACCGTGCCAGCAAGGAGCGGGAAGGAGAGGTGGGGGCCCACCAGAAGGCCAGGGAGGTGGTCGTGGACGAGGCCATCGACGCGGACGTGGATGCCGGCACCCGTGTCAGGGATGACATCTTCCGCGACGAGGAGGCCGAAGATAAGAATAACCTGGAAATCCATCAGTTACCCGGAGTGAGCATAGTGAGCAACGACAACAGTCCCGAGACCCCGCCTGAGACCAAACCGGAGAAGACCGAATACACCCCGAAATCGGCCTCCGGAGGGCTTCCCATGATGTCCCTGAGGGACATGATGATAGCCGTCCAGAAGAGCGACGGGAAGAGGGGACATCCCTACGGGAAACCCCTCGACGGGAACGTCTTCGCATACGGTGCGAGCCAGGCGAGCATCGGTGAGGGCAAGGACCCCGTGATGCCGAAGACCCTTCCCGAGGCAAAGGGGGAGGTCGAGGGGGCCTCCAAGAGGAAACTCGACCTCTGACCGGGTGGTTTCCACCCGGATAAACCGTTTACCCTGTTTTTTATTATACTTATAACACACTAATAACACACATGAATGCGATAACGGCATCCAAAACGACCGCTGTGGCCCTCGGAACGTACAACGAACGCAACCTCAGGCGCGACATCTCGCTCTTCATCGCCCATCTGGCCCAGAAGGGACGCAGGGAGACCACCCAGAGGACATACAGGGAGGCCCTGAAGAGCGTCTTCAGGACCATCATCGACAGCCAGGGACGTGTGATCGACCCCAGGATGCTCGTCCCCGAGGATTTCGAGCTCCTGAGGCAGCAGATGACGGTCTGCGACAACTCCAAGAAGCTCTACCTGGTGGTCCTGGGCCGTTTCGTGGAGTTCCTGACGGGCGAGAACCCCCGTCCGAAGGCCGATATCCTCTGGAACGACGACGACAGGCGCAGGTTGTTCATCTCTCCCGAGGAGTTCAAGGTCATGATGATGGATTCCAGCCCCGAGGAACGTCTGGTGCTCGCATTGGGAGCCTACATGGGCCTCAGGAGGTCCGAGATCGCGAGGATAAGGCTCTGTGACATCGAGAACGGCCATCTCACGGTCCACGGCAAGGGTCACGGGCCTCTCGGGAAGCGTGCCAGGCTGTTCATACCCGTCCAGGTGCGCTCCGCAATGGAGGATTACGCCCGTGTGCGCTCCATGATTGTCTCCCTGTCGGGTTCGACCGACGACCACCTCCTCCTGAGGGACACCAGGACTGGCAGGGGCCGTGCTATGGACTCCGCGTGCATCGGAGCGGTCGTCTCGAGGGTGTCGAAGCGCAACGGGGTGAGGATGACGCCCCATTCCCTCCGCAGACTCTTCGCCACGAGCCTCTGGCAGGCCGGGACGGACCTGAACACCATCAGAATCATGATGAGGCACAGCAACGTGAACACCACGTTGGGTTGCTACATCAACGTGTCGGATGTGAGCCTCGAGGATGCCAGGAGGAGGTTGGCCTCCATTCTGGATTGAGGGATTTCGGGGGCTTGCGCCCCCTGGGTTTCAGAACCAGTAGCCGTCGTCGAACAGGACGGTCTGTACTGTCGCGGGTGTCCCCGCATCGGTCGGTTCAGCGGACGCCTCCTTAGGGAAAGGTCGCCTGGGGCACGGTTCCGGAGAACACTCCGGTCGTGGCGTCGAGCGTGCCGTTGAAGGGCCTCGAGGCGTTGACAGCACTGACGGTCGCGAGTGCCCTTGCATCCGCCTTGGCGTCTGCGAGCTTGTCGCGGAGTTCGGTGATGGTCTTGGCATCCTCGCGGAGCTTGATGTCGGTGAACTCCTTGGCGAGGTAGGCGTTCTGCTCGCAGAACTGGTTCTGGATGAACGCGGTCTGCGCGGCGAACTGCGATGCCAGGTTGTAGTTGACGCCCTGGATGGCCTGCTGGGTCTCGCAGCAGCACTTGTCCTGCCTCCTCTCGATGCTGTTCTGCATCCTCTCGATGTTGAGGTTGGTTCCACAGAATCCCTCGGACATCTGCCTGGAGGTCTCGTACTTCATCTCGTCGATCTTGGAGCCGAGCCTGCAGCAGCAGTTGCAGATGGCCTGCTCGATCGAACCCTGGGAGAGCGCGATCTGCTTGTCCACCCCGCAGAGTGCGGACTTGATCTGTCCGATGTCGCAGTTCAGGGATGCCGCGAGGGTCTGCATGGACTGCTCGTTACCTCTGACCGCTCCCATGAGCATCTCGTAGTTGCTGGTGTTGACGACGGTCCTGTCGACGCCGGCCACACCGCCGTCGAGACCCCTGTTGCCCCATCCGAGACCGTTTCCTCCTCCGAGGAGCAGGACGAGGAACAGGAACATGAGTCCGTCGTCGCTCCAGCCATCACGCCTGTTGTTGTTCATGAGTGCCATCACATCCGCCGCATCGAGGCCCTGCCTGTTGAGCAGGCCCGCGAGCAGACCAGAGTCATAAGCTCCGTTCATAGATTCTTCAGCCTCCATTTTTATGAGCGCGTCCGTGTCATGATCGATATCGCACAGTTTGTGCATCACTTCGCTGTGATGCTGGTTGAGAGACATCTCCTCTGCCATGGTACACCTCCTGTCCTTTCGGACGATTAAAACAACGCGTGGAGGGGTATTATCGGAAAATGATGAGTTTCCTTTATATATTTCCTCAACAGGAGGTAAAGGCAATTAACAGTGCAGGTGGTTTGAAATGGGAGACGCTATGGACAGGTTCATCAACATCAATCAGTTTGTCATCAAGCTTCCTTGCAGATTTGATGTCAAGAGATTTATGTAGAATCACCTTAGACGGATCGCACTCTAAGACCACAGGGTACGAATATTATGATTTTTACAATATTCAGGTATTATGTAGCTTTTCAGCAATAAAACCGACTACTGTAGAATATGAAGCATCATCTTCAACATCTTCAACCACACGTGGAATCTCTATCTCATGGCAGATTGGATGTTATAATTATTTCTACAGACAAAACTCATATACCAACTCGTATACTGGGGTGATTTATGGTTTTTGGGCAAAGGAATCTTCTACTTCGACTGGTGCGGTTGCTCCCATCGGTACATTACCCAATACTTTACAGTCGATTTCTGGAGAATCGTGGTCGCAATCAACGACCTCAGGTTTGAAAATTATAAAGATAGAGGGGCTTGTTAAAAATTAAGGGGCCATATGGCCCCTTAATATCCACTGTATGAGATGCATATCCCGTTTTTGATTGTTATAGGGTAATAATCGGGATTCCCCATATGGGATAAATTAAAGGAGGATATACCCCCACTATCGCCCCAACTGTTTGTGAAATAAAATGTGAACATAGGGTATGTATTGGAATAGAGAGTTCTGATTCCTCCATAGAAAGGACCGATGCTAGATGAACCGTTTTCACTACGCCTCCCACTGCATACGAAATACGAGGATGTGAGTTTTTTAAGATGGAGTCCGTACCAATAATAATATGTTGACGATCCATGCTTCATAATAATCTCTTCTGCCAGGATTTCATCTCCAGTGGACATTTCATCAAACATTGTGACCATTTGGTCAAATGAAGAGATGGTGTGGATTTTTATTGAACTTCCATCATTAATTGCCTTTAGCGGATTCCGTCCTTAATCTAGGTGTAATCCCCATTAAATCCGTGTACATGCATGTTGTACCATGGCAACCACTGTCAAACGCATATTCAACCTATCCACGAGGACGTTGAAGGCCCCTTCTGGCAAGTGCTATGTCGGTCAGGTCTACGACCACATCAGCACGACGCTCGAGTTCACATACGACCCCATAAACGCCCTCTCGGACGGCTACGTCCCCTACATCGTGTTCAATCTCTACGACGATGCGGGCAACCTGTTCGTCTACGGACCCGGCTCGGCCCCCGTCTTCGACGGGTACACCTTCGAGATACCCACTGCGGTCACCTCCCGTATCAGGGGGGCCCGTCTGGATTACCAGGTCTGGCTCATCAGGAACAGATTGGAGTGGGACGGGCGCATAGAGACCCTCGGCGACACCGAGTACCTGTTCTCAGCCATGGACTCCCTCGCGTTCAAGGACGGACTCAGGTGCAGGCAGCCCTCCCGCAACCCCTGCGCCCCTCCCCAGCCCTGTCTGGAGCCCGGCACCCTCGGATGGGTCAACTACCTCCGCGACCACTGCGTCCTAACCCCCGTGCAGGAGTTCTACGGGGCCCTCTCGGACGGAGTCAGGGGGGTGTCCCTCCTCTTCCCCACGTACAACGAGTCCAAGGACTGCGTCGTGGAGCTCAGGGTACCCTATCTGGATTCATCGGGCAGGGTGGACATCAACACCCATCTGCCGATGATCTCCACGTGGGAGGAGGCGGCCGACACGAACCTCGTGGACGCCCTGATGCTCAGGGAGGCCCTGGAATCCAAGTTGGACGACACCCAGGTCATCCACAGTTGGGACGATCTCGACCCCTACAGACCCGATTCTGAGACCCAGATAACCTCCGCGATCCTCTCCAAGCTGACATTCGACACCAAGACGGACAAGACCATGTCCGTGGCCCTCTACGACCCCGTGGCGGTCTACAACAGGGGCTCCGTAGTCGTCTGGACCGACGGTCCGTACGCCCCCGACATGTACATCTGCATGGCGGACGGAGTGACCGGCACCGCCCCCGACGACACCTCCGTCTGGTCCTGCGTCTCGGAGCAGAACATGATCCTGGACGGGTGGGACTCCGCTCCCTGGGAGAGGTACGGGGACAACCCCGCCATCACCGTGTCCGCAGGCACCATCAGACGCAACCCCGTGCCGTTCTGGGCACCTGAGATCGAGTACCCCAAGGGGGCCGTCGTCGTGGAGAGGGACACCAACACGCTGTTCATCTCCATGGACTCCCGCAACAGGGGGAACAGCCCCTACAGGCAGGATGAGCCCTCCGCACGCATCGTCAACCAGGAGTGGTGGACCCCCGTGAGGGGGGCGGGCGGTACCGATGAGCAGGACTTCACCACCAGGCACGACCACCTCAACATCACCACGTACAGGTTCGATCTCGGATGCTGGGTCATCAGCCACACGTTCAACACGTACAACGTGTTCGTGCAGGTCAGACGCAACGTCACCGGGGACTCGGAGACGGGGGCCGTCACCGACCGCACCCTCGTGGACGCCCGCATCGAGCCCATCGGACTGAACGAGGTCGCCATCAGACTCGATTCCCAGTTCCACGACCCGGAGCACGAGGGGTTCACCACCGTACCGCTCATCGCGTACGTGTCCCCCGGAGGAGGTCGCGATGCGGGGAAGACGGGCGTGGAGGGCTTCCAGCTCACCAGGGAGAAGGGCGAGCCCAACGGGTACGCGGGACTGGACCCGACCGGGAGGGTGCCCGCGGCCCAGCTCCCCATGATGACCTCATGGGGTCAGGCATCCATGGACAGCATAGCCCCCGCGGTCATGGTGAGGACGGCCGTGGACCACAACACCAGGCTCATCTCGGAGCGCACGGAGAAGGTGGATTTCGGACGCTGGAGCGCAGACTCCAGGTACGCAGAGGGCTCCGTGGTGACCCATGCGGGACGCATGTACATCGCGACCAGGTACAACACGGCCGTGGACCCCTCCGGCTCCGCGGACGGGACGTGGACGCCCATCGCCACCGCATCCCCCGAGGAAAGCGTGTCCAGGTACGTCCTGAACACCTCCGTCGACGGTACGGAGCTCGTCGTGGAGCACAACCTGGGCACCAGGAACCTCGTGTTCTCGGTCAGGGCCCTGGCGGACGACAGGTTCCTCAGGGACTACGATGTGTACGCCCCCTCCGACGACACCGCCAGGTTCGTGTTCCCCTCCGCACCTGGTATGGTGGCGGTCAGCCTGCTCTCCTGTCCCGCTCCCCCCATGGGCTCCGTGGAGGAGATCGTCTACAAGGGGGTGAATCCCTGGGTGTACGAGAACACCACGGGTGCGCCCGTGTTCGTGCAGTCCATCATGGCGTCAGGGGATCTTGGGTTCGCCGTGGTCGACCAGGACCCTGCATCCGGGTACGACCCCGTGACGGTCAGGGTAATGTCCTCGGCCCCCGACGGCACCCTCGTGGCCGGCAGGGCGGACTACGTCAGGAGGTTCACCAGGGACGACCTGGAGGTGGAGCCCTCCACGGGCGAGTACGTCCTGCACATCACCAAGACGGACATCGCCTCCGACCTCGCATGGTACGCGGTGCAGGTGTATCTGGACGGCAGCGGACAGGCCCTCGCCAACGTGAAGCAGAACGGCTCCGAGGTGACGGTCGGCATATCCTCGAAGACCATCGAGAACACCCCCGACATCGCGGGAGCGGTCATCCTGAAGAGGGCGACCCAGGCGGTGACGTTCGAGATGGGACAGATAGAGGACGGCACCCTCACCCTGGACATCCCCGAGGGGAGGACGGTCGCAGGGGTCCAGCTGTTCGTCGGTGCCGAGGGGGACATGATGATGTCCGACATCAAGTGCATCGACGGGAAGGTCACGGCGAGGTTCTCCGAGCCCGATTACGGTACCGTGGTCCTCGTCTGAGCCTGTAGGGGGCGAAAGCCCCTTCAAACCCCTTATGAAAAAATAAGCCGGAATCTTTCGTTAACTCATTCTTGGTAAAGGTTCCTTCCATAAAGGCAATTAACGAGAGCGGTTCGGGAACAACAGTCTCAACCAGTTACAAGTTCAGCTATTTCGCATCAGGAGGATCTATAGGAGACATCTGGGCCTACTACTCAGAAGGTAGCGGAACTAGATACAATCTGATAGTAATCAAGACTGCATCGAATGAATTCGCTTCAACAGGATATTGGAATAAAGCAATACCTTATTCTCTATCAGATAGCACTTTGTATTACAGAGATTTGTATACATCCTCGACTTCTGGACAGGGTAGCACGGATATCAGTTCATATTATGGAATTTGGATTCATTTCGGATGAAAAAGGGTAATGAGGGGCCATATGGCCCCTCCTCAACTAAGGGCGATTGAGGAAATTGAGGATATGAACAACTTCATGTATCCTTGAGTTGTCGATGAATTATACTTATCCATGTCTATGCTGCAATGGTGCATGTATTTGTAATTGGAATTTGTTGAAGTGATTTTGATGTCGTCCACGATACCGTTGGACCAAGAGAAGGCTAATTTTATCGTTGTACGTCCACTGTTATTGGTTACATATTTTGATGGATTCGGGAATGAGAGGTTACAGGTGTATTCTTCAAAATCGCTATGGTATGAGTAATATTCTGTGCAATTGACAACCATTGTGAAACTAATCGTACCAGGATAGTCGCTGGAAATCACCTGTTCGAGGTAATCCTTCAGAACCGATTTGAAAGGGTCGATGACAGTCCACGTTTTCAGATTGACCATGCTACTGAAATTGTAATAAACCAAGAATATGGAGGGAGTTGTACTAGGATTAGTCATGGAGTCGAATGAATATGCAGGATAAGAGGAAATCACTGGTTTGGTGGTAGCAGAACTGTTGTATGTTGATTTAGACAGAGTGCCCTTGGATGAGATGCCGCAGGAATATGATGAATATGCTCCAATATAACCATCAGAGGGGGTTGTCACAAGTTTCGCCTCATCGGAAATTGTCAGAGTATAGGAGTCGTTGCTGGAATCCAATGCGATATTAATTGCCTTTAACGTTACCCGCTTCGCTCTGTCTTTAGTGCGATTAACAGCAAGATGGACAACATGACCGTGGACAGCGCACCCGCCCCCGGATCCAGCAATCTCGTGACCAGCGGAGGCGTGTATACTGCGATTAACGATAAGTCCGTGTCAGACGTGGCCATGGCCGTCGACGCAGACAACAACCTAAGCGTGACGGTCAAACAGGCTGATGGAACGAGTAAGAGCGGAAGCGTGGCATTGCCTGGAGGAGAGATTGAGATTAAGAACTACGGTGAAGTAGGAGCTACCAACAAACTCACGATAACACTTACCAGTTCCGAGAGTGTATCGACAAGTTCGACTAGCAATAGAACGTGGTATCTGTTTGAGGCAGAGGACTCCTATTTGTCGGAGGGACTGTATTATGACCCTGATTCAAACACTATCAAGAAATGTGGTCTGAAAACCATAAAACAGACTCAATCAGGTACGCTTGCAACAAGCCTATACAATTCAAATGTAAGTAGGTTGTTATCATACTTCCAAAATGCACTGGTCGGAAAGCGTCTTACAAGTGAGAACTCCAACAATATAACGACCAGTCATACCATATATTATAAGGTTGATTCCAAATCAATCATACTGGAAGTGAGCTGCACCTACGGTTCCAATGAAAATTATGACAGGATTACGGCTGTAAGCTCGGTCAAGGCGTATTCAACATCATATAATAATACGTTAAGCGGGACCTTAAATCTCACAAGGGTGTCCAACAGCACAACCAGTATTTACCACCAGTGTGACGAATACAACGAGATACCATCAACCTATGTCAAGATCGCAGACCTTTAAGGGGTCATCGACCCCATCAAACCTCTTACAATACAAAGTTCAGATCAGAACATCGGTACAAATGGAATTATCGTCGATGACTGTGAAATGATATGCCATTATTTCACCGATAGAATGGTGGTGAAATGGATATAAAAAGAGTATCCCCCGAAGGGGTAAGGTGTTTCACTGTTTCAAGCGGTACATCTTGTATATATAGGTCGGTATATCAGCAGTTTTGATGACTGATTCTCCTAACGACTTACTATAAGAACCGTTGAACAATTGTAGGAAATAAGCAAATGGATTCCCAGAGTTCATCATGCTAGCCTGTTTAACTCCGTACTTGCATAAACTTACATAGGCATCGTTTGCAATATAACAGAACGAACCATAACTTGTGGCATCAGATTGCACCTCAAATTCCATAAAGTTGGTAGCACGTATAGTAGACATCGTTATTCCTGATATTGAACTTGTCCAACTCGATATACTGCTTGAAGGTATACCGATAAGTTTGAACGATACCTTCACCCTGTCCCCTGTGACCCAGTCAGTCGGGAAGTTCGTCAGGTCAACCTCCTCCCAGACCTCTCCGCCACCAGCATCCTGCCAGCTTCCAGCCCCAGCCCCGTCACTTGTCCAGACCTGTCCAGCCTGTCCAGCACTTGTCGGGCTGTACTGCGTGGCTTCGTTAATCGCAGTAAATGTCGCGGAATCATGAAAAAAAATAAAGGGAAGGGGTTTCAGAACTCGGGTTCGGCGGGCCAGATGGGGATGTTGTTCGGGTACCCTACGGCATCTCTGGTCGCCCTGACCGCCAGCTTGTACGCGTCGATGGCCTTGAGGGTCGCCTCGTTGGCCTCCACGTCCACTCCGTTCCTGATGTTCCTCTGTGCGGACTGCTCCGCACCGTCCAGACGCTCGTACCTGATGGCCCTGAACATGGTCTGGAGCCCGTCGTCCCACCTGTCATCGGGGATGGTGAGTGCAAGGGCCTTCGCCTGGTCGTATTCCGTGGGTGTGAGGAGGACCTCGGTGTACTCCCACCCTTTAGTGGTGCGGTCGTCATCCTGTTCCTCGAAGGGGGTGATGGATCCCCTGACGTACACGGTCCTCCCGTTGACCTCCACATTGGAGGGTCTGACATCCTGTGTTCCCCTTACTCTTCCGTTGAATCTCATATCGTTTCAACTCCTATAGCCATGGCCCTGTCGACCCTCCCGAGGTACTTGTCCGCGAGTTTCCGATCGGAGCACCAGCTGAGCATGCCCTCGTATGATATCAGGCTTTTAAACATCTTCGGACGGATGACCTCCCTCCTGCGGATGGCCCTCAGTATGCGGTTGCATGCCCTGATGAAGGAGACCTTGGTACGTTTGCGGATCATGGTCTGCTTGTGGTCGGACACGTATCCCATGAAATCCAGTCTGCGCTTCACCACCGGGAACACAGCGTAGTTCCCCTTCATCCTCAGACCGATCCCGTGGATGTACTGTCTGATGTACCTGATGTACGCCCGGAGCTTGGCCTTGGAGTTGCTGAGGAGGGCGATGTCGTCCATGTACCGATAGTAGTACGGCGCATGCAGGGTCTCCTTCACATAATGGTCCAATCCGCTCAGGAAGAACACGCTCAGGACCTGGCTGGAGAACAGACCTATCGGCAATCCGCGTTTGCCGGGGCACTGGAATATGATGCGGTGTAAGAGGTCCAGTGTACGACGGCATTTGAGTCGTGAACGGAGCATGTCGAACAGTATGTGCCTGTCCACGGAGTCGAAGAAGTGGTATATGTCCAGCTTGGCGCAGTAGCGGGTGCCACGGGGGTCGCACTGGAGGTCCATGGCGACCTGTTTGGCCCCCCTGTGGAGACCACGCCCCTTCACACCGGCGAACGAGGTCTCCCCGACCTCCCTGTGGAGGATGGGTCCGACAACGTTGAACACTGCGTGCTGGATCACCCTGTCGGGATACGTGCGGGTGTAGCACAGCTTCCTGTCCTTCCCGCGTTCCCTGATGGTACGGTGCCTGAACCGACCGTAGTGGAACGATTCGCTCGTCAATATGTCTTTGATGCCCCGGACGTAGGGATCAGGGTCGGCCTTCATTGCCTGTACCGCAGGGTCGCGGTGATGGTCCTTGCAGGCCTCCTTTATCGCGAGTCGGATGTTGTCCTCGTCGCATATACAATCATACAGTTTCCTTCCATCGATGTTTCCAACCCTCTTCATAGGTATCCTCTCCTATGTTGTTCATCCGCTTTCCATCGGCCCTGAGGCTGTACTGACGGGTGTAGGTGAAGTCGTGTTTTGCCGAGAGGCAGGGTTGTCCCGGTCCTTCTCCTCCCCAAAGGGGATGGAGCGTGAGGAAATAGGAAAGGCGGGAGCCGATGTTCGAGTTCGAGTTGGTCGAATTGTAGTTGACATTGCAATAGAACAGTCCAGCATTGTCTGTGTTGTTGTAATTGCCACCAACATTCGGGAAATTCGCATTCGACGAGTTGTAGTTCACATTGCCATTGTCGGCGCGAAGACTAGACCCACGGCTCCGACACGGGACAACCATGCATGGTCCATGGAGGAGGGTGTATAAAGGGTTTGGTGCGCCTGCCGGCGCCATGGTTCGCCGGAGAGGCCCCCGGGGCTTCGCCCCTTATGGGGAAAGGGTTTGCAGGGGCTCCGGGCTCACGCCCTTCCGCCCCTGTAGGAGAGGCGGGAGCCGACGTACGAGCTCGAGTTGGTCGAAGTGTAGAGGACACTGCAACAGAACAGTCCAGCATTGCCTGCGTCGTCGTAAATGCCACCAACACGCGGGAAATACGCAACCGACGAGTAGTAGCCCACACTGCCATAGTCGGCGAAGTACGTGGTCGCCGAACCTCCGGACTGGCTGGTGGAACAGAACCCTCCCTTGTTGGTTCCCGAGACGGTCTTGATGTATCCGCCGGAGTTGGAGCCGGTCAGACCCGTGTCGGTTCCCAAAGACGCCTGCTTCGCATAGTTGCTGGTGGAGTTCCAGGAGCTGTTGTCGAATGCCCTGGAGTTGGCCTGTCTGGGGAGCCAGTAATACAGCTTCGACGATGAGCCGGCACGGTTCCATGCCCCTCCGATGAACTGGTAGATGTTGCCCCAGATGTCGTGTATCCAGAAGAACGCGTTGCGTGCCGAGCTCTTGGAACCGGCCATACCGTATGCGGTGGTGCTCAGTCCTCCGTTTCCGAGACTGGTCCCGTCTTCATCGGCATATCCATAGGAGTGTGCGACCTGCGTGTTGGTGGATCTGTACAGGAGGACGAACAGTGCCTGGAGGTACGTCCACTGCTGGAAGCTCATACAGTCGTAATCCGTTCCACGTGCGTTCGCGGCCACGAAATACTGGTTGTATGCGGTCGACACCAACGCACTTGAGGACACCTTGGAGTATATCCCCGAAGTCGAACCCGATGCCTGGAAGCAACCGATGTGGAAAGAGTTGGCGAAATACGAGTTATCGTTGGATGCCATGATGGTCGACCTGTTGACGGACGACATGGCGGACTCTATCTGGTCGTTGGAGTACGAGTCACAACCCTTGGCGTGCGCATAGCACTGGAATGTGGAGTCAGGCTGTTCGTCCTTGTCGGAGAAGATGATACGTATCTTGGAACCGTCGTTGGTTATGGAGAGCCACTGGAACGGGAACTCTGTGAACATGTCCGCATTCGAGGAGACGGGGCCCCACGTGCCGGCGTCCGTATCCAGATCCGTCCAGCTGGAACCGTTCTTGACGACGGGCTTTATCCCCTCCAGGATCTTGTGGGATCTCTCCGACCAGGAACCCATGCTGAAAGTGGATGCTCCCGAAGCGGGCGTGTATCCGGAACAGGAATTCGCCACGGAGGCCCCGTTGACCGTGATGGTCGCAGGGTACGTGCACCTGTCCTCACAGTCGGATGTGCTGATTGCGATGTCCACCGCTGCGAACCCGTAACCGAACGTGATGGCCATGGTCACGGTGTACTCCTGGTCGTTCGCGATGATCAGGGTCTGCGGGTTGCATGATCCGCCTGTGGGCACGTTCGTCATGGTGAAGGTCACGCTCCCCGTCGTGGAGAACACATGGGAGGTCCCTCCCGAGGAATCCGATGTCAGAGAAGCCGACTCCGCCCCTGTGACGGCGATGGTTCTCCCGCTCTGGTACCCGCTGTTGGATGCATCCGTGACGACCACGTTGACGACAGGTTTCCTGACGAGGGTGAACGTGATGTTGGTCACGAGTCCCGCGGCTGCCGTGGTTATGGTCTGGCTCTCCACCGCATAATAGCCCTCGGGGACATCGCATCCCACAGTGTACTGGGAGGTGGCGTTGAGCGTCATCGTCACGGAACCTCCCGAGCCGATCGTCGCGGTCGTGTCCGCGGAACCCTCGGCAGGTGTCGCGGTGATGACCCTTCCGGTGATGTTCCCCGTGGCGGAGGTAACGTTGATGGTGAGGTACGACTTGGCCGTGCTCACCTCGCCCTCGAGGTTCTCGACCTTTCCCTCCAAGGTGGAGAGGGATTGGTTGATCGTGTTAATCGCACTATACACAGCCTTGTTCTGCACGGGGTTGGTGCTGGTGCTGGAGAGTGCGCTGTCGACGGTGACCGCCGCGGGGACCTCGCTCCTGAGCGCGTAGTCGCCGGTGGGTTGCTTCCCGTTGAGCTGGGACTGGATGGAGGATGTGACCCCGCTGACGTAGCCGAGCTCTGCCGAGGTGACGCCCGAGACGGCGACCTTCCCGTTCCCATCGGAGACGAGCGCCCTGCTGGCCGTGAGGTTGTTACCGGTGATGGATGTGGCCGCTCCCGTGATGGTGGCCTGCTTGCCGTTCACGACGCCCTGGAGGGTGTCGAGCTCGGTTCCCGTGGCATAGTCGCCGGTGGGCTGGTACTTGGTGAGCTCGTCGGCGAGTCCCGTGGTCGTGACGTATGATGAGTCGTTGGAGAGCTCGCTGACCTTGGTGGGGACGGTTATGTCCACGGCCTTGCTCCCGTCGACGGTCAGCGCGGAGCCGTTCCTCTTGATGGTCTCGATGACGTTGGTCTGTGCGCCCGCGGCGATTCCCGTGAGCTTGGACTTCTCCGCATCGGTGTAGTTGTTGTCGGAGAGGACCTTGTCGCCGTCCCTGTCCACCTTGCCGTTCTCCAGGCCATCGATGGCCGCTTTGACGACCTTGTTCTGCACGGGGTTGACGGATGTGGTGGAGAGGGCGGAGTCGACGGTGATGCTGACCGCGGTGGTGCCGATTTTCTCCCATGCGTTGTTGATCCAGAGGTACTCCGCCTTGATGTCGGAGTCCGCGGTGTTCCCGGCGGGGACGAGGTACAGGGTGTTCGCCACTCCCGTCGTGGGGAGGGCGTCCGCAATCTCTATGTTGAACTGCCTGAGGGCGTTTATCTGGTTCTGGAGGGAGGCCTGTGCATTGCCGATGGTGGTGTTGAGCGCGGCGACCTCGTTGGAGAGCTCGCCCTTGGTCGCGGCCGCCGCGACGCCCTCCACCAGGTCGGAGATGTCCGCCTGGACGGTGTCCATCTCGCCCTCCAGGGTGGTGGCCCGTCCCTCGAGGGAGGTTGCCCTGTTCTGGAGTGCGGCATCGGCGGAGTCGAGCTCGCCCACCTTGGTGTCGTAGTCGCTCTGGGCGACCTTCTTGGTGATGGCAGTCGCCAGCTCCGCATCCTTGGTGTCGAGGGCGGATTTGATGGTCGCAACATGCGTGCTCACGGCCCCTCCGGACACGGGGCTGGTGCTCCCCGCATTCACGGAGCTGTCGATGACCAGGTTCCCACTGTACTCGGTCCATGTGGATCCGTTGGACACGTAGAACCTGCCCTTGGTGTATTCGCCGGTGGTAGTTCCCGCATAGAGCACGACGCAACCGTTGTTGACCGCGTTCGCGACAGGCAGGGAGCTGAAAGTACCCAGGAGGTTCCCCTGGGCGGAGGAGTGGATCCTTCCTCCCACGGAGATGCTGGCGTAGTGTGTGTAATCATCTGCCATAGGATGGGCATCGTCAGCACGCAATATAAACCGTTCCCTGGAGCCCTCGGCCTGCGTTTAGTGCGATTAACAGCAAGCAGGACACCCTCCCCGCGACCGGGTCCTCCACGGTACCCGTCTACGTGTCCGCAACGGGCACCGTCACCGCATGCTCCCTCGGAGCGGCCGCGACCAAGGGCGTATCGACATCCGTCACCTCCGGCGACGCGAACCTCGTCACAGGAGACGCTGTGTATAAGGCAATTAACACATTGGATGCATCTGTAGATGGACAGGATTTCACAATCACTTTAAATGGTAAATCAACTACTGTGACACTCCCTCGAAAGACAGGTACCGCACTCAGAGTCGTATTGACCACTGATGGAGATGCGAGTGCTATCAGTGGAGTGTTGGTTACAGTATCTAATTCATCATACTCGTACACAGGAACTTCAGATTCCTCGGGAGTAGCGGTTGTACAGGTGGAACAACCTGGAACATATACTGTATCTGCTACGGCCCCCAGATATTATACTGCAACATCACCCAGTGTAGATCTTACCTCGGAATCCTCGATTGCCCTCAGTGTAAATACATACAGTTTGACTTGTAGATGGAAATCGGGAGGATTATCCACTTCAACTAAGACGATTGTGGAAGACGGTAGTCCATCATCATCTAGGTTCTACGTAAACACAGATACTTATGATGATTATGGAACAACAGTAACTACAGATGGTGTGCCTATATACAAAATCAAGGCGTATGGTAATAATTCATATTCTACATACGGTAATTCAGAAGTTCCCAGTTATTCGTATCTTCACAGGATCTCATCTTGGAATAGCACGAATGTGCTTACGGACTTACAATATTGGAAATTCACATCCACTTTTTCAGGAAGATGCAGATTTCAAGTAGATATTGAATATTGGAATTATGGTGAGGGGTCTTCATACGGAGGCATATACAGGAATAGTTCATTTACCATTACATTCGATGCAAATATTACAAAAAATTCAGATTCTTATGGAATGGCTCTAACAGATATAGAGATTGTATCTATTCCTTCTACTGTATCTTTTTATTCAGATTCTCACCGTACCGATTATTTCTCATATGATATCGGTGAGATCCGCTGTACTGCGATTTCTATCGACTATGATACATTACCAGATCCAAGTTAAACAGTTTAAGGGCCCATATGGGCCCTAATTTAATCATATGGAAATTGACGCAGTTCCAGTATAGTCACTTGCATCACTTGATCCGTAATAATCCCAAACATTGCCTTAAACAGGGCCGTATCCATCTCCGTTCAGACCACATGTGCAACACCTTTAAAAAATCAAAGATCCATTTTATCCGGAAGGTGATCGAAACGTTGAATACAACGCTGAATCTGATGCACAGGGTGTCGACCGAAGCCGTGGGAATAGACTGATGAGGGGATATGTACGACATATTCGTAGACACAGTGCTCATCGTAGCCATTTTCGCGATGAACGTCATCATGTACGAGGGGCTGCGTCCCAAGGGGGGTACACCCGTACACATGGTGATGTCCCGAGTGCCTGGGGGTGCATCCCCGTTCCGGGGCTGAGTGCGACACATCTTTAAAGTCCACAGGAGATGTTATGCCGTGTTCCGGGGGAACCCGGGGCAGGAGAGAGAAAGTATGACCGATACGCTGGAGTTCATATCCAACATAGACCTGAAAGGCAACGAGCTCAAGAACGTTGTCATCGACCCCATGGAGTCCGCGCCCACCGATGGCGGTTCGCCCGGACAGATCAAGTACCACAGCGGAACCCTGTATGTCGCAGGTGCCGATGGAACCTACATCGCACTCGGAAAGGCCACATCCGCAGAGTCGGTTGCAACCAGGGTCGATGCACTCGAGGAATGGCAGACAGAGGCGAGGACCTCCATTGCCAACAACGCTTCCGCCGCTTCCACCAACGCGGCCAACATCACCACCCTTGCAGGGAGGGTTGACACCGTCGAGAGCGACATCGACACCCTCGAGGGCAAGGTCTCCACACTCGAGACTGACAACACCCAGAACAAGACCGACATCGCAGCCCTGAAGACCGCAGTCGGATCCACCGGAGAGAGCGGAGATTCCCTTCTGACCCGTGTTACCACATTGGAGACCACCATCGCCACCAAACAGGACAAGGCAGATGCGTTCACCGATGATGAGGCAACCACTCTCGAGACCAGACTGACCGGACTCATCGACGCGAAAGCGGATGGAGACTATGCATACTCCAAGGGTGAGACTGACACCAAGCTTGCGCTCTACAGGACCGTCGCAGACTCCTACACCAAGGCCGAAGTCGACTCCGCCATCAACAACGCATCCTCCAAGGTCTACAGGTACAAGGGATCCCTTGCAAACCTCGCAGCGATTCAGGCTGTTCAGAGCCCCGTCATAGGAGATGTCTACAATGCAGAGGATACCGGCAAGAACTATGCATGGGATGGAACCGCATGGGATGACCTCGGTGGATCCATCGACCTCAGCAGCTATGCAACCACCTCCTATGTCGATGGAAAAGTCACCGATCTGACCGGACTCATCAACGGAAAGGTCGCCCAGGATGCATACAACACCAAGATTTCAACAATCGAGGGAAGGATTGGTGCCAACGAGTCCGCCATCACCACTCTCCAGGGAGATGTCGAGGACAGGGTCCTCCAGTCCGACTATGACACCAAGATGACCCAGCTGGACTCCGCCATCGCAGGCAAGGCCGCAAAGGTCACCCAGGCCGGTGGAACCTACACCAAGGTCACTGTCAACACCGAGGGTGTCGTCACCTCCGGATCCACTCTCGAGGCGACGGACATCCCCGCTCTTACTGCGGACAAGATCACCAACTTCGCGGCAACCGTCAAGGCGACCAGGTTCTGCCAGTCATACTCTTCTGTCGGAACCTCTCAGACCGTTGCACACGGACTCAATGTCATGTACCCTCAGGTCTCCGTGTACAACACGACCAACAACAACGTCATCTACGCGACCATCCGCTATGTCGATGAGAACTCTATCGTAGTCAGTGGAAACGTCGACCTCGGTGCCATCACCGTCGTCGTCTCCCCCTGATGACCAGAAGGGGCTCCGGCCCCTTCAAACCCCTTCACTCTCTGAGAAGTCGATTTATACCGGGATGCAGATGGCATAATGCGCCCCGTGCAGGTCATCCATTGTGAAAAGGTAAGGTGTTTGGGAAGGGGTTTTTCCACGCATCTCCGATTCAGAGCCCGAACGTCTCCGCCACCTTCTGCTTGGACGGCCTCCCACGGGGATTCTTCCCGTAGACATAGGGGTTCAGTCTGTACGCGCACTTGCGGATGTGCTTGCGCGAGTACTCGTCGGTCGATGCGCTCATGTCCTTGTTGCAGAAAGGACACCTGAGCACGTTGGGCAGGACCTCGCGGTTCCCTCCCGGTATGCACTTCCATTCATGCATACCATTCATATCGCATGACCTCCTTATCAACATTGTCGTGTGGAACGCCTTTCCACTGGACATTTGTACAGCATGGACGTACATTTCTAGACATATGTACAGGGGGGCCGGGGAAGATTGATATACTTGGAAGAATATATACGTTCGTTCCGACTGTTCTAGCGTGTCGGAGCTCCTGTGCGGTTCCTTCGGACCGGGACACGGGGCGGTTCTGTCATCACCGTCCCGTGTCTTAAAAATCAGGCAGTAGGTTTATAACACCACGGCACGATTGGTCTGCCGAGGGAAATTATCATGAAATTCTCTATGTCGAACAAATCTATGCTGGCGGCAGCCATCATGCTCGTCGCTGCATTCGCGGGGATCACCGTCTTCGACGGTGAGGACGTGGATGCGGCGAACGCGGCCGTCTCCCTTGACGGGGAGTTCGACCTCGCGGGCGTGAAATGGACCAACGCCGGCCTCGGCAACAACCTCTCGATTGCCGACGGTAAAATCACCGGAACCGTCGCGAAGGCGGACGCCTCGAAGATCCAGGCCCTCTGGGGAACGGGCGCAACCGAGAAACATGTCGTCATCCTGACCTTCACCATCCAGCCTGGACAGTACCTCGTCTGGGAGGCATCCGACAACTCCGGCGTCAAGACGGCCAAAGCAGAGTCCGATGGTAAAATCGTCATGGGACTCCGTCTCGCAGAGAGCACTAAGGACTTCGTCTACGCGGTCAGCTCTGTGAACGTCGCCGACAAGGCGGTCTATGACGCACTCATCAAGGAGAAGGTCGAGTTCGATGTCGAGCTCCTCGGAGACGCTGTCAACATCTACTACACTGTCGGAGACCTCACCTACATCCAGCGCTCCATTGCCAAACAGACCTACACCCTCGTCTCCATGGACGACCTCAGGGCCGTCGCACCCGAGGGATACGAGTTCGCAGGCTGGGCATGGACCAACAACGTCCTTGACGCAGGCGCCATCCTCACCCTCGCAGAGGGCGAGGAGGACGGATACTATACGTTCACCGCCACTTTCAGGGAGATTCCCGTCCAGGAGGTCTTCAAAGTCGAGTTCGTCGTCGACGGCATCGTCGTCCAGACCTGCCAGTCCGACAACGTCGTCGTTCCTGCGGATCCCTCTAAGATCGGGTTCAAGTTCACCGCATGGACTGTCGAGGGAGTCATGGCAAACCCCGCCAACTACGCATACACCGAGGATGTCAAATTCACCGCCGCGTTCGAGGCATACACCTACAGGGTTACCTTCGTCGCAGGCGGGGATGTCGTGGGCACTCCCCAGACCGTTAAGCACGGCGACCTCATCCTCGCACCCGCACTCCCCTCGGGATACGAGTCCTGGAACTTCGACTTCGCCAAGGCCATCACCGAGGACACCGTCATCGTCGCAGTCGAGGCCCCCGAGCCCGAGCCCACCGGCGCAGACGACCCCAAGACCCTCATGGTCTACATCATCGTGGTCATCGTGATCGCCCTGCTCGTCGCCTGTGTTATCTACCTCATCAGAGAGGGCAAGATCGTCGTCGGACTCGGAAAGAAGAAGGAGATCGAGGCGCCCGCAAAGGAGGAGCCCAAACAGTGAATACTGATGGCGGTGGGCTGGTTCCTCTTCTCCCCCACATCGTGGGAGTTGAGACTGACGTACATCGCCATCTACCTCACACTGATATGGAATGTGATACCTATGTCTGAAGATATGCTCCTGTACACGCCCTGGGAGGTCGTCCCCATGATCTTCCTCATCTCCCTGGTGGTCTCCGCGCTCTTCGTGTTCAAGCACGGACTCATCGAGTTCAACTGCACTAACAAAGAGCAGCTCCGCAACGGACTCATCAGCGAGAAGCTGAAGTACGCATGGTCCTACCTCGCAGGTAACATCGCGACGATTGTCATCGCGGTCATCGGAAGCGTCCTCATCCCCGGTCTCGTCTACGACGCGGTCGGGTTCGAGTTCGCAGAGTCCGGTGCGATCCTCATCGCACTCGCGTTCTCCGCACTCATGGGGATCTCCGGTATCAAGCACATCAACGATTTCGTCGACCTCTTCAAGGACATCGGAAAGATCGACACACTCCTTCAGAAGAAGGAGTGAGACCAACAACCACAAGGGGCTTCGGCCCCATCCCACCGTTTTTATACCTCATCCCCCATCCATCGGATGGGGGTCACCTGTCTCCGGTCTTCTTGCACGGTGACCCCATACTAATATACCCTCGTGTCGATTACGTGCCAGAGGTATTGACATGGTTTCCAGGAACAGGAGACAGGAGGAGTTCCGTGAACAGCTCCGCAGGAGCATCACCCCCGACGACATGCGCCTCATGTCCGAGGATTCGCTCGCCAGGGTCGCGGACCCAGAGGCCGTGAACAGGTTCAGGGAGAGCATCTACCGTCAGCAGTCCCGCGGAGTGGCCAGGATGGTCCGTTCCACGGGGGAGGAGGCCGACATGGAGAAGCTCAGGGCCAGGAGGGGCACGTACCATGCCGACGTGGTCGACATGGCACTGGAGGACAACGTCTGTCTGATATACTTCAACACCTACGGCGAGAACTTCGAGGGTGGATCTGTCATGGACGACCCTGAGAAGGGTTGGACATGCCCGGGGTGCAAGATAAAGTACAGGACCTCCCTCAAATCCCTGCCGGACAGGTGCATGAGATGCGGCTGGCAGAGTCCGATGGGGAGGTTGAGGAAGGATGGCTTCCTCAGACGCTGATTATATACCCATAGGGGGATTACATGATATGACATCCAAAAGGGAGCATATGAGACTCAAATCGCAGGAGGACCTCCAGAGGCTTATCAGGGCGGTTCTGGACACCCCTGCCGGCGAGGGGGAGATGTACTACATAGATGCCGAACATCCCATCTCGTACTTCAAGGACAAGAACACGGATATGAAGACCCGTATCGTGGTCAACCAGGCCATCCTGGCATCCAACGGCAGCGACAAGGCCGCGAAGTTCCTGTTCGACTACGGCGGATTGACACCTCCGAAGGAGCAGCACGTCACCGTGGAGCCCCACACCTTCGTGGACGACATCTCCTGCACGATGGTGGAGGAGGACGGGGAGTCCGACTACGGGGACGACACGGAAGACGGCTCAGAGCCCGAAGAGGATTGAGATGGCCGTCTTCAAACTGTCCGAAGTCATCGGACAAGGGTACAACGAGTGGTGGACCACCAGGAAGTTCTACCGCATATGCAAGGGGTCCAAGGGGTCGAAGAAGACCCGTACCACGGCCCTCTGGTTCATATGGCACATGATGAGGTACCCCGAGGCCAACACCCTGATAATCAGGAGGTTCAAGAACACCCTCGAGGGCACCGTCTACAACGACATGCTGTGGGCCATAGACAGGTTGGAGGTGGCAGATGAGTGGAAGGCGTACAAATCCCCCCTCAGGTTGGTCCACTTCAACGAAGACCCCGTGACTCACAGGAGGACCCAGAACGTCATCCTGTTCGCGGGCATGGACGACCCCTTGAAACTGGCCGGTTCGTCGGTCAGGTACGGGTACCTGTGCTGGGTGTGGTTCGAGGAGATGTACGACATCACCAACGAGAACGAGTTCGAGAAACTCGTCATGTCCATCCGCGGTAAGATTCCTCCCGAGACGGGCCTGTGGAAGCAGATCACAGGGACGTTCAACCCGTGGAGCGAGAACACGTGGATCAAGAGGCGCTTCTTCGACGAACCCGCCAAGAACGTGTTCTCCATGACCACCACTTACAAGTGCAACGAATGGCTCGGAGAGGATGACATCGAGAGGTACGAGCAGATGTACATCCAGAACCCCCGCATGGCACGTATCGTCTGTGACGGGGAATGGGGCATCGCGGAGGGCCTCGTCTATGAGAACTGGCGCGAGGAGGAGTTCGACCCGTTCGAGGTCCTGGCTGAGAACCCCAACGCGAGGCCCGTGTTCGGACTGGATTTTGGTTTCGCGATATCGTACAACGCGTTCGTGGCCGCCATCGTGGACCCGAAGGCCAAGAAGGTGTGGATATACGACGAGATGTACGAGCGCGGGATGTCCAACATGGACATCGCCAAGCGCATCACCGAGATGGGATACGGAAGGGAACGCATCACAGCGGACAGTGCCGAGCCCAAGTCCATCTACGAGCTCCAGGCGGGCCTCATCGAGGAGACCTTCGACGCGAACGGCAATCCGGTGTACACCCGCTGGATGCTTCCCGGTGTGGAGCCCGCCATGAAGGGCCCTGACTCCGTGAGGAGCGGGATCAGGAGGCTCCAGTCCTTCGAGCAAATCGTCCATCCCAGGTGCGTCAACTACAAGATGGAGCTCAACAACTACTGCTACGATCAGGACAAGGACGGCAACTGGCTCGACAAGCCGATCAAGGAGTTCGACCATCTGATGGATGCGATGCGCATGGGTCTCGACCAGGTCTTCGTGCAGGCGAGGGGTCATGTCGTGGAGGCGGGTTCCGACAGGAACCATCCCACAGGCGTGCACAGCAGACGCGTGGTATCCTCCCACAGACCCCCTCAGTCCAAAACATAAATAGATATCAGTATATGACCAGGTGATAAAATGGTACGTGTTTCAGGACCGAAGGTCCCCTTCATCAAATCCGCGACGGCACCTCCCAAGCCGACGGTGACCTCGGTTGCGCCCGACATCTTCGGCAACCTCGAGAAGGACACCGTCGACGTGTTCCGTGCCGCGGATCGTGTCGGGCAGGCCATCATGAACGGCGAGAGGCCGTCCAACTTCATGTACAGAGTGACCGAGCAGTCCAACTTCTGGTACATGTACAACCTGATGGACTGGTACGTGTCGGAGGTCTCCGTGGTGTCCACGGTCATCCTGCGCTCCGTGTCCGAGCTGTTCAGGCACGACATCAGCTTCGAACCCAGGTTCTCCTTCAAGTGCGAGGAATGCGGTCATGAGAGCCAGACGTACATAGACATGTGTCCCAGGTGCCGTTCCACGCACCTGCGCAGGCCCGATGAGACCCAGCTGGAGTACTTCAAACGTCCCAACGGCAAATCGTTCCTGGACGAGGCGAACAACAGCGGTCAGTCCCTCAAGGACGTTCTGAGGAGCTTCGCCGAATCCGAGTACAGGAACAACGAGGGGTACATCCTCACCATCACGGGGGACATAGTGGACAAGGGCACCGGCAGACTGTCGAGAGCCTACCCCCTGGAGTTCATCGCATACGACCCGAAGTTCGTCATGAACCTCCACGATGAGACGGGTACCCCCGGCAGGACCTATGCGTTCGTCAGGGAGGACAGGAACGCCCTCATAAACCTGGACAAGGACGAAGACGCCCTCCAGGTCGTAGATGAGAAGGGCCTGGAGCTCTACCCGGCCTACTGGAAGGTAGGGGAGTCCCCCGGGGCCACCGGCAGGTACTTCCTGTACACGCAGGAGGAGGTTTACCACGACCATTGGTTCAGACCCTCCCTGACCTACGGCATCCCCATATGGTTCGACATCGAGGACGACCTCCTGACATACCACTTCATCGAGAAGCACTTCCACAAGAGGTACAAGTTCGGAATCGTCAGGAAGATGGTCATCCTGCCCGGGTTCAAGGACGAGGATGTGGAGGACATCACCAAGGGAATCCAGGACATCCTGGCGACCAATGACAACTCCATCCCCATCATATGCACACCGCCCCAGCTAGCGGGCACGGCGGAGATGAGGGCCCAGACCCTTGAGCTCGGTACCGAGGATGCCTCCCAAGCCATGCAGATCAAGAACGACATCAGGGATCGTATCTGCGCCCATGTGGGTGCACCCAACATCTTCGTGGGTGACGCCGAGGCATCCGGGGGTATGAACAACGAATCCCAGCAGATCACCATCTTCGACAGGTACCTGATGGACAAGTACAACGCCATCGACCGCGCCCTGAAGTACATCCTGTCCTGGTTCCCCTCCATCACGGATTGGGAGCTCTGCATCAACCGTCCCAGCAAGGCCCACACCGACGCCAAGCGCAGATTGGACAAGATAGGCGAAGCCCAGCTCATGAAGTCCCTGGGGTTCGACATCACCTACATGGACGGCGAGTTCAGGTACTCCGAGGAACCCATCGACCAGATACAGAGGAAGGAGCAGGAGACCATGATGGCCCAACAGCAGCAGATGGCCATGATGGGGGGGGGCATGATCCCCGGAGACGGGGACGGACCCCCCGAGAAGGGCACCGCCCGCCGCGAGGACCCCGAGATCGGCGACTCGAAGGACGAGATCGACCTCTCCAAGAGGGAGGCCGAGGACTCCATGGAGTGATTCCGTGGAGATCGGGATGACCATCTCCATGGAGGGAGCCGACATCGAGGCCCTCGCCATCGAGGTCCTGTCGGGGTCCGGTAGACTGGACCCCCACTGTGTCGTGATAGACTGCGAGCACGCATTGCCGATGGAGTTCGGCACTAGCCCCGCCAAGAAGCGGGCCTCCCTCAGAGGGGGGCCCCCCTCCAAGGCATGGATCAACATACGCGAGTGGTGCAGGGTCAGATGGGGAATCACCGACCCGAGGGAACTGGACAGGAGGGCGGGAGCCCTCTACAAGAGAATCATGGACAACGGTCTCGCCCCCCATCCCTTCATCAGGCCCGCCATGGAGGAGATCCGCGAGGAGCTGCTCACCCTCGACGGGGAGCACTGGTTCAACGAGCATTCTGTGGAGGACCTGGCCGAGTACCTCGCCGAACGCATGCGCGAGATCCTGATCGAGCACGACACCGTGTTCACGGGCGAGCTCCTGGACAGCATCCATGTCACACCCTGGTACGGCGACGAGGCGGAGGGCATACCCGAGCTGGGGGATCTCTGGAGCGACCCGTCCGCAGGTGTCAACGGCAGGACCGAGGAGGAATGAGATGTCCCACAAGAGGGAGTACGCCATAAAGAGGATGATCCTGGCCCATCCGCGCCAATGGCTCAACATGATGGACATCGCATGCGAGGTGAACCTCACCTACAGGCAGACGGTCAAACTCTGCCAGTGCATGGCCCAGCCCCCGTACGAGTGCAGGGTGTCCCCCTTCACGGACATGCTCCAGATAAGGGTGGATGTGGACGGGGACGAGGTCCGTCTGCTCATGCGCGACCTCATGGAGAGGTCGTTCGGGATAACCGACGAGATGGAACTCACACTCGAGCGCATCCTGGACGAGAGGGGCGACATGACCCTCTCGGAGCTGATGGGGGCGACGGGGTACACGAGGTCCGAGATACTCCGCATGATATCCATACTCGACATCGAGCAGTTCAAGAGGGGTCAACACATAGCATACAGGAGAAGAAAGGGGTGATCGGATGTATCAGACGATTTACGAACTACCTTCACAGGTCCGTAGTTCTCTCGACGAGACGGATCAGAAGGTTTTTCTGGAAGCTTACAACAGTAAGGCACCTTCGACCGAGGCGGAAGTCAGGGAGGCGATGAAACATGCATGGAGGACATGCAGGACGTTGCCGTCCTCGTTCTCCTTCAACATCATCGCATCCGTGGACGACATCGACCGCGACGGGGAGGTCATCGACATGGACTCCATAAAGGAGCACATGGATTCCTTCATCGACTTCGGAGGGGCCCTCCAGAAGGACCATTCCTCGTACCAGCTGGGTCTGATATGGGATTGGAACCCCATCGAGCACAACGGGATGGATGCCGTGGAGGTCTGGGGCAACATGTTCGGGGGGGATCTGGTCTACGATCAGTCCCGTAAGGCGTTCGTGGATGGGATGAACAACCTGTCAATCGCAGGGGAAGCCTCCAAGGGGAGGTTCCAGTGCGACAAGCGTGGATGCTACGTCAAACGCGACGTCAGGCAGCTACTGGAGATATCCCTCTGCGTCAAACCCGCCAACAGGCACTGCACCCTCAAGTGGTACAACGAGGACGCCAGGATGACCAAATCGTACGGAGGGGACGTCCGCATGGACGTCAAGCAGTACGAGATACACAGGAGCTACGACTTCTGTCCCACCCAGGCGCTCTGCAAGAGCCTCAGGGACTGCGGGATAGATGCGCACGCGACGTACGACGGCGTGGAGGTGGCCATGACGGGGGAGAGGTTCCTGGAACTGGTCCCCATGTGGAAATCGCTCGGAGTGATTCCGTCCTACAGGGGCGGCCATGCCGTGCTGTGGAACAGAGACATGGCCCTGGAGAAGCTCTTCAAGGACGGGTACGAGAAGGGATACCTGGATGGTGACGGGAAGGTCACCGGACACATCACCCGGGCCCAGTTCAGGAGGTTGTTCGATGCAGACGTCCTCGAGACCCGTGATGGGAGGTACAGGCTTTGCAGGCCGGAACCCCCGTTCTGACACCGGACGGCCTGGATGATGCGGATATCCTCTACCTCTACGATGGAACCTTCGACTACGGAGGGTTCCTGGAGGCCGTGGGGCCCATCATCCCGGAATACGCCGACGTGCCGGATGCGATGGATTTCGCAGGTGACGGCGGGGCCGACACCGTGTTCCTGGAGGGCGAGCCCGAGGAGGGGTACGATGTCCACGACCTGTTCCGTCGCATGGGCATCCCGAGGCTCGATGGAGGGGGCGGGTTCGTGTACCTCCGTCCCCTGACGTATCTGGTGGCCCGGGGTTCCGCCAACCTGTCTACGGAGGAGTACGAGGTCCCCGTGACGCTCAGACTGGCCGGAACGCTCGCCATAGCCCCCCTGGACTACGGGGAGCGCTGCACCACATACACGGCAATATTATAATATGCTACAAACACATCGTGTGCCCAGGTATGCCTATGGATTCTGACGAAGCGTGGGACAGGTTCAGGGACGACTCCTACAGTGTCCGCAAAGCCTCCATCAGCGAGAAGCTCGACGTCATCGCCGCCGCTATCCAGGAGATGCAGACGGATACCAAGCGTACCGCGGAGATCGTACCCAAGATCATGGGTGACGAGGCCGCCCTTGATGCCGCCAACGCAGAGGCGGGGTCGGAGGGGCTCGCACCGGGTATGGACCCCAGCATGGACATGCAGGGGGACATGATGGGAGAAGAGACTATGAACGAGGAAGATGGAGCCATCCCCCCCGAGGGAGGGGAGGCTATGGATCCCGGTATGGCCGGAGGCATGCCTCCGATGGACGTACCGGAGGGCGAAGCTCCCCCCATGGGTGGCGACGCAATGGCCGGTGCCCCACCCATGGACGCAGGGATGGATGACGACTACATCTCCGATGAGGAGATAGAGCGCATCCTCGGAGGTTCGTTCGAGGTGGGGCCCGAGGATACGACTATGATGGAGGAGGGCACCGTTCCTGCCATGCCCGCCGCCTCCATGGGCGGAGGGGAGCTGGACAGCGCCGCGAGCAACCTCATGTCCGCACTCAAACAGGCCATGCACGAAGCGGTGGACGCAGGCGACATGGAACGCATCATGATGCTGTCCCAGAAGGAACAGGAGATTATGGCGGCCCTCGGAGGGGTCGCGAACGTCACACTCCCCGATACCACCATGGGCCCCGGACCCGGGGAGATACCCATGGATGAGGAGATCGGAGAGGAAATCGACGAGGAGACTCCCAAGGGGGAGGCTCCCGAGACCGAAGGAGGAGATAGCGATGCCGAAGGAGATTCCGCCGATGAAGGTGAAGGGGCTGGCCCCTCGGATGGTGAGGAGAAGGGTAAGACCCCTGGGAAAGAGGACGATGAGGACAGCGGAGACGGTGATGATGACGAAGCCGAGGACGACGACACGGAGTCAACTAAGAAGTCCGTGACGGAGGAGGCCTTCGAGGACATCCCCGATGAGATAGCCCTCTCATGCGGGCCCGGCTCGGGTTACGCGATGGAGGTCGCCGACGGAGTATCCGATATAGACACCATCATGAAGTCCATGGAGGAGGCCCTATTCAGGATGCCCACCGTCCTGGATATTATGTCAGGCAACGTGGACACCGCCGAGATGATGAAATCCACCGTCGACCACGACATCCCCGATGACGACATCTTCACCGGCACCGATTCATTCGAGGAGTCCTGCGACAAGTCCATGGGAGACGACTTCATGAAGTCCGACGACAGGATAGCATCCGCGATGAGCATCTTCGACATGAAGACCGAGTCCGGTGTCAAGAACCCCGACTCCATCGCATCCGCAGGCACAGCGGAGGAGGCGCTCGCCGTAACGGGCCATCAGGACCCCGATGCAATCGCGAGCGCGGAGCCCATCATGGAGCTCAGCAAATCCGCCGACACCGCCGAGTCCCACAAGGACATGTCCAGGGGCCACCAGGATCCCGATGCAATCGCATCCGCAGGCACAGCGGAGGAGGCCCTGTCCCACAAGGGGAAGCAGGACCCCGACTCCATCGCATCCGCGGACAGGTCCGTGGACGAGGAGGATGCCGACAGCAGCGAGGGCACCAGGAGCCCCTTCAGCATAGGGAAGAGTTCCGAGAGCCAGGGCAGGGAGATCATGTCCCTCAGGGAGATGATGGCATTCGCCAAGAGCGACAGGCCGAGTCTCCTCGCCACCGTCAACGGTGACATGGAGAGGCCCGACCTCGACGCCATACACAAATCGAACACCCCTGTCGTCAGGATGGGACAGGGAGTCGACCCCCTCGATGTCATCAGGGGCGACCTCGACAGGTATAACCTTTTTATTAACAGAAACACGTACTAAGGGCGATATATATGGGAGCGAAAGGTAATTTCATCTACCAGGACGACCAGCTCAGGGGTAGTACCTACCCTCAGAAGGGAAGCTGCATGTGGGACCTCATGGAGGATTTCTACGCGGCACAGTACAACACAGCGATTGCCAAATCCGCAGGCTCCGCCGTCTACACCACCGACAGGCAGAACGGATACGTCAACGCCATCTACGGCAAGTACATCACCGCGGCGATGTTCTCCAGCGACAATGTCTTCACCGCACTCGGAGCCCGCCCCTACAACCATGAGGGTGTCAGGATCGCAACCGAGATGGCCTCCTACGGTCTCGCCACCGCAGACGACATCGCGAAGGGACTGACCGGTGTGGAGGAGGGCGAGTTCGCAGGTATCGGTGCGACCACTGTCCAGGACGGATACGTTCCCGAGTCCGTCAAGATGCCCGTGGGAGAGTACAGGGAGCCCTGGAAGGACCTCCCCCTCGACTTCGACTACGGTCTCGGTCTCTCCGCAATCGAGAACAAGGACGATGTCATCGCGAAGAAGGATTATTTCGACAAGATCTCCAAGAACTACAGCGACCTCATCGACAAGACCATCCTCAGACCCATCCAGATCAAGCAGCCCTCCATGAACGGCTATGAGACATCCCTGAACGGACTTGCAAGGCTTGTCTCCGGATTCTCCGAGATCGACAGGGAGGTTAAGGGAAGGACCCTCGATGCGGGAATGGTCTCCCCCTACGGAGGACTCACAGCCGCACGTGGGGACTTCTACAACATGAGGTCCCAGAAGGAGACCAACCTCGACTCCAACATCATCGACGGAAAGGGACAGGTCCTCGGACTCAACCACCTCAGGACCCTCTACAGGGATTGTCACATCAACTGGGACGACAGTGCCAACCCCAACAACAAGATGTGGGTCATGTCGAACGTGGCCAGGGACAAGCTCGAGGCAATCATGCAGGCCAACAACATCCTGCTCAACACCGTCTATGCATCCAGGGACTTCAACGGAGTCAAGACTGTGCCCGGTAGGGATGCGGGACTCGTGCTCTCCAGCTACAACAACATCCCGATCATCCCCGACGGTAACATCAACTTCGACTACAAGACCAAGAAGGTCTCCAAGGTCTCCATGGGAGATATCATGCTCCTCGACCTCGACCACATCTGGATGTCGATTCTCACACCCGTCGAGCTCTACAACATCAACAACCCTGCCGTCACCAGGAAGCTGCAGGAAGTCAATCTCATCCACATGCGTTGTGAGACCCGTATCGACAGCTTCATCCAGCACGGAAAGATTGTGGGACTTGCCGACGACACCCTCATCTGAGGAGACGTGTGAAAAGGGGGCGATTGCCCCCGACTTACTCACCTTGTGTATCGGAGGGGTCGGACTCCCCGTCCCCCCTCCCCTCACCCCGTGTCCTACGGGGTTCGGTTATTGCGCGTTTGACATCCCATCCGTCCTCTATCCTGTGCAGGACCACGTGGGGCGGGATGTCGTAGATACGGCACCATCTGGCCAGGGTCTTCCTGTGGCCGTCCACCGTGTAGTAACTGGCGGTGGTGCGGTTGTTCGCCTGGGCCCTGCGGGAGACCCAGCGGCAGTTGGTGGGGGAGTACCCCCTGTTGTTGCTCACCCTGTCCAGGGTGAGGTCGTTCGAATACCCGTTGTCGAGGGCCCACCTCTCGAACTCCATGTAGTCATCCCTCCACTCTGGACACATCCTTATGCCACGGCCTCCGTACTTTGGGTAGTCCTTGCAGGCGGGGTTCATGGTGCGTTTGCGGCACGACCTCCATATCTCCCTCAGGCGGGCGTGCTCCTCCCTGGTGGCCTCCCTCATGTCAGCTCCCTCGATTCGGGTGCGGAGAGGATGCGATCGAGCTCCGACACGTCTATGTCCACGGCATCGGACCCATCATCGGGGGGCGAATAGCGGGAGGCCCTCCTGTCCGCAGGGAGTTTCGGGGGCCTGTTCCTGTACGTCTGCCTCATCAGGCCCAGGTTGACCGTGGAGAGCTCCACCTTCATGAACCTGAGTCCGAACCTCACCTTGTCATTCTCCTCGTCCAGCTCCAGCTCCTCGATGATTCCCAGGTTCCTGTCCCCTGCGAACAGCTCGAACACCATCATGTAATCTATGCTGGAGGGCGTCACGTTGGGGTAGTAATCCATCCTGACGTGGAAATCATCGTTCAGTCTGAATGCGAACCCTTTCTTGTCCCTCATGTCGTCCAGGGCCATGTAGTACGCCTCGGATGCCCTGTCCCTTGCGGACTTGGTTTCCGTGTCGTAGAACGTGTATCCGTGGTACGCCTCGAAGTACTTCCTCAGCATGATGCATCTGAATGCGCTGACCGGCTTCTCCCTCTTCTTCCTCGTCTTCCTCACCATCCTGGTTCCCTGTATCTTCTTCCTGCGGGGGTTCAGGATATCCATCTTGTCTATGCCGTACGGCAACCGGACTCCCTGGATCTCCAGAGTATCCATGATGAACTCCCAGTTCGGTACCCTCTGCACATGCTCGGATATCCTGACCATGTCCAGTCTGTCCACATCCCTCTTGTAGTCCATGATGCACAGGAATGCGAAGTAGAACACGAAATGGAGTTCCTCCACATACCTGTACCACTTGTCGAAGATGGTCCTGTCCATGACGATCCACTTGGCCAGCGGGTCGACGGACACGATGGACGCGTTCTCGGGAGGTTCCGTGACCCTGAACATCAGCTCCGTCATGCAGTGGGCTCCACGGACCTCGTCATGGTCCAGGTACTCCAGCAACCACTGGCGGTAGGGCCCATCCCAGAAGTACCTCCAGGTGTTCTTCCCGGCATGCACCACGTCGAACTCCTGTGGCATGTGGTGCCTGAGGTACCTGCGGTACCTCTTGACGAAATGTCTCTGCTACATGGCGGTGGACATACTCTGGGCGATGGGCCTGAAACGGTTCTTCAGGACCGTGTTGGAGTATATCCCCCTGAAGAACTTCATCTTCAGCTCGTCGGTCAGTCCCCTGTACACGCCCGGGAGCGTGACGTAGAGCTCCCTGTCCACGAGTTCGGCATCATAGTGGATGCCGGGCATGTGCATGTCATAGTCCACGATGCATATGTCCAGCCTCTCCCCGTTGTCCACCCTCTCCATGAGGATGCTGTCCCTGATGGGTTCATCCTCGTCGAACCCCAGGTCCGATTTGAAAATCCTGATCTCCATTGGGAATCACCCGGGTATGTGCATGCGGGGCGAGGAGGGCATCCCGATCAGAATAGAGGTATTGACCGGACGGACTGATGCCTGTTCCACCCCGCATTGTGCACCCCGGGGGCGCCCCTCCATCAGAGGAGGAGCCCCGAGAGCATTCCCACGAGGGCCATCCCGAGGGCGGCCCCCGCCAGTATGAAGCGCAACGTGGACTCCCTGTACAGGCCGTCCACCTTCCCCCTGAGGCCTTCCATCTCCTCATCGAGGGCCTTCACCAGGAGTTCGGTCGTCCCGATGCATGTGAAGTTCTCCTCCATCTTTCTGATGGCTTCGGGGATATCGCGTTCGACGACTCCGACGAGACTCTCGAGCTGACATTTCAGTGCATCCATATCATGTTTCTGTACTCTGATGCGCTCATCCATATCATCGGCAACCGCATCCAGATCATCCACCGTGGCCTTGATGCCATCAACACTCTCCCTCAGGGCACCCAGTTCGCGCATCGCTCCGGCCATGTCATCACTCAGGAACTCGCACCTCCTGTGAAGTTCCCTTGTGTTGAAATCGAGGATGTCATGGAGCCCCTTCGCCGAGTTACTGGCCTTGAGAGCGACGCACCTCAAATCGAGCACCTGTGTCCCGAGTTCTCTGACGACCCCTCCGATCCTGTCGAGCTCCGCGTCCAGGTCGGCCATCCCCTCTGTGAAGTCGTCCATGCCGTGGGCGAGCATGGTCAGGTCGGACGACACCTCACCATCCAGTCTGGTCAGTGTGTCGGACAGTCCCCCGATCTTGTCGCAGATGAGCGTGTTCATCTCCTCCAGGCTGTCGTTCCTGGACTCCAGGACCGCCATCTTGGCGGTCAAGGTCTTGGTGCCACTTTCAGACTCTTTGGTCTTCGCACGGGCCGTCTTGATTTTCTTCTCGTCCGTCATGTCCATACCTCTGGAACGTAATCCCCTTCCGATTATAAATGGTTCGGGGGAACGAGTGCGTCCCTGATACGGGTCCATATCCCAGCAGTGGCCCTGACCACGGTGCAGTCGCACAGGCAATAGGTGGTGTACCTCCCCACAGAATCCGTGACGGCCTTCGCACGGAGCCTGTCGTTCACCAGATACCTCACGTCCTCGTACGTGATGTCGCGGAGCCTCCTGCCGTCGTACCCCATGATGTCCACATCGCCGTACCTGAGGATGCGGTCGCCCTCCATCAAGGCGGGCGCAGGACGGCGACCGGAACGTGCATCGGGGTCGTACCTGACCGCGAACCTCCTGTCCCCGATATCCATCAGGACGATTGTATCATCCCTGCCTATGTCCACCCCGTCCGTGTCGAACCACCCGCCCGCGGGGTGGAGTGAGAAGGCCTCCACCCTCCCGGTTCCGCGCACGCACACCCCGATACTGTTGTCATGCTTGCTCATATGTGATGCTCCTGTGTGTTATATGTATGATAAAAATGGTATAAAAGGTTTGAGTCAGGGATGGGGATGGTTCATGTAGTACCACTCCACCTCGTCCCAGAACTCCTCGTAGAGCCTGTCCAACTCGGCTTCGCGTGCGACCAGTTCGGCATCGGCCATCGTGACGCTGGCGAACAGGGCGAGGGCGACGACCACGACAATCACGACCGCAATCCCCATCCTGCGTTCCCTGGTCCAGTCCCTCAACCCCCCTACACCCATATGGATGGTGACCAACGCCGCGATCGCGACCAGGATCAGGAGGAGGTTCAGTTCCATGTTCATCTGGAAGGGGCCGGCCAGCATGTCGCCGGCCAGCTGCTCCTTCATGCCCACCAGTTCCGCGTAATCATCCAACAGGTGTGCGGGTACCGTCGTTCCCATCGTCTTCCTCCCTGTCGATCCATGCGCCGTCCGAGTAGTGCTCGCCCATGCGCATCATATGTCGAAGACCCCCGTGACATCCGTGAGACGGAGGGCGCCGGATGATGCCATCTCGTACACCTCGTGAATCAGGGACTCCGCATCCTCCGCATCCATCATGCCACCGTCCACGGACACGTTGCCTTCCCCCCAGACCATGTCGTAGTAGAGGACGCCATGCTCCTCCAGGATGCCTATCAGTACGTTCTCGAGCTCCACGAGGTCCTGCAGCTCGGGGTCGTTGGACCAGGACAGCGTGCACCTGGTCATCACTCATCACCTCTGATGTCGGCATATCTGCGTTCCCCCTCTCTGTCCATGAAGGCCCCTATCCTCTCCAGATCCTCCATGCTCCTCTCGCAGAACATGTTCTTGTCGTCGTTCAGGGCATCGTCCCCCAGGTCGAGGTTCGAGAGCCCGATGATACTGTCCTTTATGTAATCGATATGCGTCTCGGCCCTCACGAGGGTGGCCAGATAACGTGCATCCTCCTTCATTTCCGTATCTCCTTCAAGTCGTTTGCAGGGGAATCCCCATATGGGGATATAATCCCCTCGGCTCCCCTCGGGGCTCCGTACCGACGGATCCTCGATAGCTTGTGCTCCAGCATCCTGTTCCACTGCCCCATGGCCCTGACCACGGTCCTGCACCTGGGCCCCCTCTCATGGCAACGGGGGCACACCACGTAGTAGGGGCGCAGGCCCCCTTGGGATCTGATAAGGGGTTTGACACCGTCACAGCATCCGTACTCCGTGACGGTGCGAATCACAGGTCTCCCCCCATCAGGAGGTCGAGATCCATGACCCTCATGTTGTGGCAGTCCAACAGTTCCATCACATCCAACCTGCCACCGTAGGTGGTGACCCACTCCCCGTCGAGACGGTGGAGATCGCACAGGACACCGTTTTTGATGACGAACCATCTGCCGGATATCCTGACGGCCTTCCCCTCCAGGAGGGAGGTGACGGCGGTCGCGGGCCCTATATGCTCGCCACAGGTCATCTCCCGAACTCCTCCTCATGGTCGCAGGTGATGCACACCCAGAAGCACCTGGAGGGAGGGACCGAGGTACACAGCTGCACCATCGGCTCCCCGCAGACGGGGCAGGACCGGGCGGACTGCCCGAACCTGTTGTACTCTGTCATTCGCACTCCCCCAGAATCGCATCCGCCTTCTCCAGGAAGATGAGCAGGAGCGCCCCCCTGTCCGTGAGCGTCATCGGCTTGGAACGGCAGTCGCTGGACAGGTGCCTGCTCACGAGACCTGCCTCCTGCAACCATGTGATGTAGTCCGAGTTGCACCTGGTCCCTCCGTTACCCCATGCCGCGTTCATGGAGTTGAGGGTCGTACCCGGGTTGTCCCCTATCCACCTGAGTATCCTCAGGGTGCGTCCGTTCACCGCCATATTCTCCATCATCTCACCGCCCTCCATCTGCTGGCACTGCCCTTCGAGCCGACCTTGCATATCATCCCATGGTTGTGCATCTTCCTGAGGTTCTGTGATGCCGTGTCGGCCCCCAGTTCCCTCCTTATATCCGCCATCGTGCACCCCGGATGCGCCCTGATGTACTCCATCATGTCGTTCATCACGGGATTGCGGACGATATTGGTCTTGGTGCATGATCTGGTCATTCGGCCCCCTCCCTCTTGCGGATGATCTCCCTGGCCTGGTTGTTCCAGGCCGTCACCATCCTGGATATGGTCATCTCCCTTAGCACGGACCTCATGCCGCACGGGCACTCCACGTAGTATCTCCCCACCTCATCCCTCTTGTATCTGAGATCCTCTCTGGCCCCGCATGCGGGACAGGGCTCCAGCCCATGGCTCGCCCTCATGAGGGTCTGGGCCTGGTGCAGAACTCTGATGAGCTCCGTGATGTCCTGCGGGTCGGAGGTCGCCCACGCGGACAGGGACCTCAGCGCGGATGTGTCCTCCGTCTCGTGCAGTTCGAACCTTCCGTTCATACGTGTCAGTATCATCCCATCTCACTCTCCTCTCTCATACCTTCCTTCTTCCCGACTGGCGGCGACGGACCGACTCGTAGACCTTACCGTGTTCGAAGCCCTCGCGGTACGCCCTGCCGCAGGTCTCGCAGAAGCACAGGGAGTGCTCCCTGAACTCGTGCTCGGCCTGTCTTGTGCAGAACGAGCACCTCAAACCTCCCACCTTCCGACGCTGTCCTTGCGTCCGACCTTGCGGATGTACCCCCTGCGGTGCAGGAGAATCATGGCTCCGGGGTGGATGTCCGTGTCCACGTCCCTCATGATGTCACTGTATGTGCACCCGGGATGCTCCCTCACGTAATCTATGACGGGGATGTACTCGGGGTGGGCCCTGAGATAGCTCATGTGGAACCCTCCCTGTGCCCGGCGGCCCTCCCGGGGTGACGGCCGCAGGAGCCCCTTCTCTCAGGACAGTAGCCGAGGCGGTCGCACTTGGGCCCGGCGCCCGCGAACAGGACAGGGGCGACCTTCTTCGCCAGCCTGACCATCTCGGTGACCAGCTCACGGGTCTCCTCCTGGGCACGGGCACACATGCGCTCCTCCGCCATGTGACGGAGCTCCCTCGCGTTGACCGTGACCACGAGGTTGGTGCAACACGCATTGGGCAGGATATAGCGTGCGTCCTCCTCGGGGACCCCTGCTTTGATGAGACGCTCGTAGAGATCCATGATCTCGCTCATGATGTAGCAGTAGTCGTTGACGAAGTTATGCTCATCCACGGAATCAGGTGTGACATACCAGTCCATGTTCTGGATCTTGACGTATCTCTGACTCTGCTGGGAGTAGGATGCCATCCTGTGCCTCACCAGCTGGTGGGAACAGGCTCTGGAGATCCCCTCGATGGCGAAGGTGAAGGTGGCATGCTCTGCCACGGACCCGTGTCCGGATGCCATCGCCGCCCTGAGGTGCCTGCACTCCTCGTCCTCCCAGAACAGGTAGGTGTCCTCGTAGTAGTGGGTGGCGGGGATGTCCTCGGACACGCATGTGGCGGCCGCCACGTCGCAGACCTTGTCGGCACCCCACAGGCCCCATCCGGGTTCGTCCAGGTCGTCCACCGCATTGGTGAACGCTATGAGGTCGACCTTCATTCCTCCACCCTCCTGTAGGGCTTGCGGATGCACTCGATGATCCTGCGTACCATGAGATACTCCTCGAAGGATTCGTCCCTCTCCCTGAGCATGCCCGCCTTCACCCCATCGGCGAAATCGGAATACCCATCCACGATGTTGGGGGCGATCAATTGACAGAACATATTGCGCCTCGCCGCCCTGATCCTCATGTGGTTGAGACGGTTCACTCCTCCACCTCCTCGACGGTCCTGATGTAAGCAGGGTTGATGATCACATCCCCGGGGCATCCGCAATCCCCATCGATATGGATGGGGGTTCCCTCGCGCATCTCCCTGGCGATGTACCATTTGAATTCGTCCTGCTCCCTCTCGTCCTCGAACCATAGCATGATGGGGGCACGGAGGAACAGGTCCACCTTGATCCCGTACCTCACCTTCGCTCCGTCGGTCACCTCCTCACCTCTCATACACGACCCTCCCGTCGGGGAGTGTCCTCTCCTTCAGTCCCTTCCTCTCCAGGGACTCCCTCATGCAATCCGGACAGATCGCCATCGTGGTCCCGGCCACGGTCCATCCTGCCCTTTCCAGGTCAGTCTTGAGATCCGCCCTGCTGATCGCGAACACCCTGCGGTGCCCGTCTTCGAACCCTATGCCGCAGTAGCTGCATTCAGCCCACCATGCATCGACCCTCTCGATCATTCCTCTGCCTCCTTCTTTCCTCTCTCGAATGCTCCGAGCTCCATATCGACCCATATGGGCCTCACTCCGCACACCTCGCTCATGTTCGCCAGCTCGTACAGCTCTCCGAGCGTGGTGTCGCTGAACACGTAGATCCCGTCGTGGACCACCACGTTGGTCCCCTCGCCGGGGTACACGAACATGACCTCCACGGGGAACCTCTTCTTCCTCTCCATCGTCTTCTCCTCTGTCATCTATCCTTCCTCCTGCAGTCCGGGCACGTGTGGGTGTAGCTTCCGAAGAAGTCCCCCTCGACGGACCAGTCGTCCGCACGGGCCTCGTTATCCATCCCTATCTCGTTGCCGGATGCACGGGCATGACCGTGGATCGTACCGCACATGTCGCACCTGATCTCCGTGAACATGCGGCCGTATATCACAAGGTAACTGTAGCTCATACCTCGTCCTCCCTGCACTCCCTCAGGATCGTCCTGAAGTACCTGTGGCACGAGCCGCATCTGAACAGCGTGCCGGGCTCCATGGAGTTGTACACACGGTACTGGTCCGTGACCGTCCCCTCACACACGGGGCACCTCCTCCCAGGGGGGCCCGTGTCCGTCATCCTGCCGTCCCCGTCGATCCCGCTCACGACCTCCACTCCCCTTCGTCCAGCCTGCGACCCGCGGCCTCCCAGCCTGTGCCGACCGGGGTCCATCTGTCGCGCCTATCCATCACGGTGACCTCCCCGTCGGAGGTCATGATGATCTCCGTCAGGCCCTTGCCGAACACCAGTGCGTCCATGTCAGGACCTCCCCCCATCCTCCACGATGCGGAACTCGAAGTCCCCGATGGTCACGGAGCCCCCGTTCTCGGTCATCCTCAGGCGGAGGTCCTCCGCCACGATGTGGTGCAGATCGTAGAGCCAGTCCTCGGCGCCGTCCCACATCATCTCGCGCATGGCCCTCGAGGGCTGGATGCCCCTCTGGATCAGTGCGTCATCGATGACGGGGTCCAGCACATCGGTGTTCATGTGGACCATGTTCACCAAGGTGGTGAGTTCCCTGTGCCCGTACCAGAGCCTGTCCTGTGTCAGACACGTGGCCAGATACCTCGTCATTCTCCCACCTCCCTCAGGGGGCACCAGTCAGGGACCCTGTCGTCCCCGTACTCCGCATGTCCGTCAGGGTCCGCATCCTCCATGAACTTCTGCCCAGGGTGGTGACACTCTCCCTCGTACAGGTAATCGGGATGCATTTCAAAGCAGGGACAGTAGCTACAGTTCCTCACATCCACCTTGAATCCATCCACTATCACATATCTCATCCATCCACCTCCGTCACCATATCGAGGCACTTCAGATCCATGCGCACATCGAAGGTATGCTCACAGGCGAAGCACTCCATCCAGCCACGCATCATGATTCTGTCGCTGTACAGATGGTCCGGGGCCTCCCAGTCCACATCATCGAGGAAGAACTCCTCATCGCAGGCAGGGCAACGGAACGTCTCCGGCATGGTCATCCCCTCGTCACCTCCATCTTCTCGTACACCCCGATGTCGCACCTGGCGGGGGGCACGATCATGTATATGTTCAGGGATGCACCGCACCCTTCGCAGATCTCGGAACTTGTGATCAGGAAGTTCCCGTCGGCTATACGGTCCGGACGGGACCATCCCTCCTGCGGCAGGTCCTCTATCCTGTGGCCGCATGCGGGGCAGTTGTGCTGGCATCCGGTCATATCCTCCCCTCCCTGTTCCAGAGATTCACCGCCTCCTCGAACTTCACGCGCACCTTCCCTGAATCCCAAAGACATTTGGTGCACAGCACTTCGCAGAAAGGAGGGGTCACGAACATGAGGACGTTGCCTCCGCATCTCGGACACGGTTTGAGTTCTGTCATTCCTCCACCTCCACATCCACTTCGATGGGTTTGTAGACCGCGGTGAATGTCAACTGTCTGCCGCACTCGCAACCGATAGTACCGTAGTGATAGTAGACGCAGTTGTCTTCTAAGATCTCAATTTTATCCCATTCGGCGACCCTGCTGGGCTTGAACACGTGCCCGCACTCGGGGCATCTGTATTTCACGGTCATTCCTCCACTCTCCTGTTCCATCTTTCAGCGAGGGCGGAGTCCCTCTCGCATGTGTCGATGCGGTCGCCCCTCATGCGGACCACCTCATGGTCGAGCCGGGCCCCCTCTTGGCGGTCCTGCGGACGAACCCCACGTCATGGAGCCTGCGCATGTCATAGGGGCTGATGTCGGGGGAGACATCGCGCCTGATCTCCCTCGTGGTGCATCCGGGATGATCCCTCACGTAGTCCAGCACCGGGACCAGATGGGGGTGCCTGGTGAGGAAAGCGTTGGCGTACTGCGTCATGCGGACCACCTCGTCTTCTGCGCGGTGGTGCGCCCCGTGCGGCGGATCAGTCCCCTGTCACGGAGCTTCTGGAGGTCCCCCGGGGCGACCTCGGAGCCGAGTCTCTCGGAGATCTCAGCCGAGGTGCAGCCGGGATGGTCGCGGATGTAGCCCACCACGGGGACGAGGTGGGGGTTGGCACGGAGGAAGTTGGTCGCCCCCTTGATCACGCCCATCCCCTCCTGTCGCGGTTGCAGTTTTGACATATTACGCACCTGTGAATCATTCGACCACCTTCCACTTGGCTTTCTGCTCTCTGAGGGTGAAGAATGACCCCATCCACTCACCATCCTCATCCTTCTTGCATTCGAAGCATCCATCATGGAACCTCTGCCTGAAACGGGGGTAAAGGTCGCTCGACACGACCTTCTCATCCAACATCGCACGGAGGGCCTGCTCGAAGGTGAGGGGATATTTCTCCCAGATCCTACAGGAGTCGTTCCATATGGAGTCTGATTCGATCCACTTTTCATTATCATCCCATCTCGTCTGCAACTTCCCTCTGTCGTCCATCTTCCAGCATCTGCCGATATTATCACAGAGTGTCTTCCCGTCCAGCAGCGCCTGCATCGCTTCTCTTGCGTTCACTCTACCACCCCATCATCGATCGGCACCCAATAGGGGCACCTGCCACAGTTGGACAATTCCACTTCCTCATCCGTCATCCTGTCCCACTCAGGACATTCATAATCCTCTATACCGCCATATCCGAAGTCGACCTTGACAGTGAATGATTTCAGCTTTCCACAGTGGTCGCAATCATGATTCCCGCTCATTCGACCACCTTCCACTCGGATTCGATGCTCTTGATGGTCACCATTAAAGGGGTGTACAGGGTGCGTAGGACATCAGCGGTCTTCTTTAGCTTGAGTGCATGTTCCATCATCGGATCATCCTCATCGCATTCGGACAACCAGTCCCATCCCTCATCCAAGTCATCGATGAGTTTGCTGAGTCTCTTGTGTGCGTTCTTGATTCTGTGCCACTCGGAGTTGGTTTCGATACCAGTCATCCGACCACCTTCCATTTGGATTTCTGCTCGGACTCACGGATTTGGGTCACCTTCCAATCCCCCTCGTCTCCTATCCGGTATTCGAAACACGAACACTCCTGGTTGAACCTGTATTGGAGTCTGATCTCGGCGACGGAGGACTCCGACATCACGACTCTGCCCTCGAGCATCGCACGGAGGGCTTGAGCGAATGTGAGATAGAATTCCTCGAAAACCTCTTTGATCTCGTTCAGATCGGGGTCGGTATACCAATTGAACCCCCAGTCGTAGCTTATGACCAACTTCCCATTGTGTATCTCGTATAGGTTATTATCAGATGTGAGGAGAGTCTTACCCTCCAGCAGTGCCTGCATAGCTTCCTTTGCGGTCAGGGTCATTCGACCACCCTCCACTTGCCGGACGCCTCGACCTCGGAGAAACCCTGGGAGTGCCACCATATGCCCTTGCCGTTCCATCCCCTGTGCACGAAGCCGACCTCGGAGAGCCTCTGCTCTATACCGGGTAAGACTTCGCTCTCCACGGTCTTATCCTTTATCATGGCATTGATGGCCTCCCTGAAAGTCAGGGGGAACCCGGCCTCCTGTTCCGCCTCCAGCTCCTCCCAGTCCTCCGCCAGCATGTCGGTCTGGCTGGCCAGCCAGGGGACACGGCCCCTGGGTGCGTCCGGGTTGTCCGAGACCAGCTTGGATGTCACCATGTATATGTAGGGCAAGGTGTTGGCGCTCCCCTCGTCGGGGTTCTGCAACTGTATGTAGATGCCCTTGCCGTTCCATCCCCTGCGGGCGAATCTCCTGAGGTCGTCCTCCTTCATCTTCCTTATCACATCTCCGAAGTCCATTCTCATTCCTCCTTGTTCTTTTTCTTCTTCGGTTTTTTCTTATCGGGTTTTTTAATGAATTTCTCAAACAGTTCTGATTTTTTCTGTTCAGTTTCTTTTATCTTCTCATAATCATATCCTCCACACACAACCTCTTCTATGGCGATTTTTGTGGAGTCGTCTACCTCATCCATATCCAATTCGAAAACCAAGTTGGAGCGAGGGTTGTATATGGCGACTTTATGCATCGTTCCGAATTCCTTGCAGTATTCGGGCCTGAACTTAGAAGAGATTTTGCCCATGGTGTAGTACATGCCCAATTGCAAAGTCTGTTTCGAGTCCAACTGGTCTTTCTTGGACACTTTCATGTCAAATAGAGTATCTGCTGACAAGAAGTCCATATCTCCTGCACATATCTTCTTGTTGTATGCACAGGGGAATTTCTGTCCACATCCTGTTACTCCACTGGACTTCAGAAACGATACAGATCTCTCCACCATTAGTTTGATGTGCTGGTATGTGAGATCATCAATTTCCTGGTTCCAATTAGGTTCCATGCCGGATCTGTATATACTCTCGAATAAGACAATCTGACACACAGCATCTACAGACTCCTTATCTGTACCTTTTACCTTTACAATGAAGTCATCCAATGTAAGAAAATCCTCACGGAGAATCCCTCTCGACTCTGCATAGAGTTCTCCCATTCTTGCTATCTCATAAACATCCTGCTCTTTGCCGAACAACAGGACTCTGGTCAACAAATCCACTATCATTCCGATTGTAGTAGGATGTATAGTCTCCTTGCTGAATTCAGCATCTGTCAATCTGATTGTGTCCTCTTTGTCTTCATCTACAGTCTTGAAAACAACAGTGGATTTTGTAAACCACTTCGCAGGCAGATACCCTCCAGAAGGCTGAGGTTCACTTCTTGCAACTCTTGATACAGTTGCCATCATCACTCCTCCTTCCCCTTTTCCTCGATCGGCTCGCGCAGGTTCTCATGCATCCAGTAGATGATCGAACGTCTCAGGGATCCGAACCCGAAGATGATCGCCATGGGGTGGTCGTCATCCATACGTACCCTCGCACCTATGTCATCGATCAACCCCTCCAGGTAGTCCCAGACCTCCTTTCCGCTCACGTTCTCCTTTATCCTGTATGATACCATTCTCATTCCTCCTTACTCTCCTCGTTCTTCCTCCCCAACATCACGGGGTACAGGTTGTGATTCATCCAGTTGTAGATGACTTCATGCAACATCCCCAGCTTGTAGCCTGTGCTCATGGGTGTGCTCTCCTTGTCCTCGGTTATGTCCTTTATCATCTTCGTCAAACTGCACAGGAGGTCGTAGACCTTCTGCGCCTCCACTGTCACAATCTTCTCTGCCTTCATCGTATCCATGTTCATTCCTCCTCGTTCTCCTTCCACCTCTCATTCCCATCGTTCATTCCAATCTCCTTCCAATCCTCGGGCCCCGTGCTCCTGCACAGCTCATCCCATGCCCTCTCCACCTCGTCGGAGGTGCAGGGTAGGCGCAGGTCCAGTCCGACCATGTAGTGGCAGTCCACACAGGCCACGTACACGCGGCTGTGGCGGCCCATCATGGCCACCATCTCGATACCCGTGGACCCGCACTGGGGGCAGGGCTCGTAGGATGTCACCTCACCACCCGCCAGTCATCGGCGAGCATGTCCGCCACGGTCGGGGTCCACCCGATCACACGGGTGCCGTCCTCCGAGCACATGTCGATGTGCGGTTCGATCCGCACCCTGCCGCGCTCGATCTCCCTGTGCGTCAGGGGGCCCCCGTTCCATCCGTCGGCGTCCACCTAACGGCCGGACACCAGGTAGATGGACGCGCCCCTGCGCCTCCACCCGTCCCTCGCGAACCTGAGTTTCCGGTCCCCGGGCCTCAGCATCATCATCTTCAACACGTCTCCGAAATCCATTCTCATCCCTCCTCGGTCACGGCGATCCCGCCCTCTTCATGATGTTCTCCTTGATCACCTTCATCACGGCATCCGACACCTTCCTGTCCCTGCCGTGCTCGCACACCTCCCTGAGCGGGATCAGGTTTCCGTTCACGCTCACGCGGCCGTGACCGCATGCGACGATGACCGTGCCACCGAGTATGGTGCCCACGATACCCTGGCAGTGGTCGCAGTCCCTGCATCCCACCGGGACCTCCCTCATGACGCACCCGGAACCCTCTGCGTACACGTCGCCGCCCAGAGAGCATCTGTGGAACAACGACATCTGCCCATGCATGAGATAGGAGTCCAGGTCGAACCCCGCTCCCCGCTTCATGTGCCTGCACCCGTTGCAGAGAGGGTTCAGTTTCGCCTCCATCTCCCTCACGAGTGCCTCGTGCTCCACCATCTTCCTCCTGTACTCCTCCCTGGCGGCCTCCCCACCCTCCTGGGGGGGGTGGGGCACATCGATCCGGAGTACCTTCTTCCTCACATCCTCCAGAAACGCCATTCAGTCCACCCCCCTCTTCCCGAACGGCTTGAGGCTCTCGAATGCGTACCTGGTCCTCGCGACCTCGCATCCCAGAAGGGCCATGGTCGCGGTCATGTACTTCTCGGTGGCCTGCGGATACCTCATGTGGTCCCCGTCCTCGTAGGGGACGGTGATCCAGTTACCGGTCAGGTCGAGGTCCTTGACGGGCACGGGTTTCCATGTGCCGTATTCCATCACGTACCAGCCGTGGTCGAACTCGTCGTTCCCTCCCCAGTACGTGATGATCGTGCCGAGGTCCTCGGACATCGCCACGTGGTGGGGCGTGCTGGCGAAGCATGCCAGGAGGTCCTTCACTCCCTGCACGCGGTCGAACTCCAAACTGTATTCCAATCTCATAGTCATCTCTCCTTCGTCGAATGGTTCGGGTAAGGGGTTTCATCTGGGGTCCTGGGCCTGATCTTCCTGCGGATCTCCCTGAACCGTTCCAGGACATCACCTCCACGCCCCGGGATTGGTCACGATCAGCTCCCTGCCCCTGCGACCCGAACCGTCACGGTTGATCGCCCTCCTGACATCCACCTCCTCCACATGGAAGTCGCTGTACAGTTCCCTTATCAGGGGCGTGTCGCTGTTCGTCAGCATGCATGCGACCCCGCGGTCGGACAGTTCCCCGAACAGACGTGCCAGCCTGCGGTGGTCGTCCTCGGAGAACCCCTCCGCCCTGTACGTGTCGAACGTGCTGTGGTAGGGGGAGTCGAGGAACACGAAGTCCCCCTCCGACGCACCCCTGCACGCGTCCCCGAAGTCCCCGCACAGGAGGGTCGCCCTCCCCAGCACCTCCGAGACCGCCATCATGTTGTCGCGGTCGTACGCGTGCACCTCCGCACGGTGGGCGGGGGGCACGTTGTACAGCCCGCGTCCGTTCACACGGTACAGGCCGTTGAACCCCGCCTTGTTCAGGAACAGCATCAGCGCCGCGGCCCTGGTGTCCTCCGTCCCCCTCTCCAGGCAGACGTTGAACTCGTCGCGCAGGGCGAGGTACTCGGCGTCCTTCGCCCCCATGGAGCCCAGGCGGTTGTATCCGTCCTGCACGTCGTCCACCTCCGCCATCAGCCCCTCGGGGTCGTCCCGCACCCTGCGGTACAGGTTCACCAGCTGGGGGTTGGCGTCGTTGACGACCGCCCTCCCGGGGGCGAGGTCGAGGAACAGCGCACCCCCTCCGAGGAAGGGTTCGTGGTACGTGCCCACGTCCTCCGGCATCCTGTCGCGTATCCTGGACAGCAGCTGCCTCTTGCCACCGGCCCATTTCACCACGGGGCGGGCCGCACCCCTCGGGGGAACGGTCGTCCCCGACCATCCCCTCGTACCATCGTACATCGTATCCATCGTATCCATCGTCATCATCCTCCTGTGCGGAGACGGTTTCCCATGGGGGCGCCCCATCACCTGACGGGCGCCCGCCTCCAGACCCATGTCGGGGTCCTCCCCGCGGGCTCCACGGGCCCCATCCCGTGGGGCCTGCCCACGAGCCCGTCGGGCACGTCCGGCCCCTCGGCGCGCATCTCCGCGACCGGGAGGGGTTGCTCCCGCATCCTGCTCATATGGCGCTCCACCTGTACTCGGGCCTCCCGCCGTCGTTGCGTCCGGACTTGCGGATCAGCCCGTGGTCGCGCATCCTCACCAGCATGCCGGAGTGGACCGCGACGCCAGTGCCCGCCTTGATCTCGGCGGTCGTGCTGTCCGGATGGTGCCTCAGGTACTCCACCACCACCCCCCACTCGGGGTGGTGGTGCAGGACCGGACCCCCGCGGCTCATGCCCGCCTCCAGCGCCCGGAGAGCACCGACACGGGGAACCTCCCGTCGGGGAAGGGCATCCAGGTGGCTCCGCCGTCCTCCGACCAGGAGGGCGTCCCGTCCCTCACGGACATCATGACGCCCGGCAGGGTCCCGTGCACCATCGCATCCCCTCCCGACATGATTGCGAAGGCCTCGCCGAACGCACAGGTCCCCGTGACGGGTGCGCGGGGCGGACGCGCACGGCACCCCGGCCCCTCCGCACCGGTGCAGAGGCCCCTCACGATGTCGCGGGCCCTCCCGACCTCCCTCCTCTCGGCGACGGTCATCATGTGCCCGAGGGCGTCCTCCAGCTCCGCCCACGCCCTCCCCAGCACGGCCATGGTGTCGGCGTCCATCAGATCCCCCTCCCGGGTATGTTGCCGGGGACGAACCCCGGGCAGTCGCGTGACCCCGCGCAGGGGGTCGTCACGGTCACCAGCCTGCCGTCGGCGTCCACCGTCTCCACGGTGCGCCCCCCACGGGCGCGTGCGCAGATGGTGCACAGCTCCTCCGCGGGGGTCGTCATCCGTCCACCTCCAGCCTGGTCTGCACGCCCGTGTCCCACGAGTCCTCCAGGAACATCCCCCTGAACACGGCCTCCAGCACGGGCACCACTATGGAGTTCCCCGCCTGCCTGTACAGGCGCGTCCTGGAATGGCCCAGGGCGACCGCCCTGTCGTACGCCCAGTCGGGGAAGCCCATGAGCCTCCAGCACTCCCTCGGCGACAGGAACCTCACCCTGAGCCCGGGGTCGGCGCCGACGACGGTGCCCGTACCGCATCCCTGCCCCGTGGTCAGGGTGGGGGACACCTGGTCCTGCACCGTCCCGCGGGCGAGCGTGGGCCTCGGCATCACCAGTCCGTCGCCCTCGTGGGCCTCCCTGTACCCCCTCCTGGTCCCCTCGGGGTAGAGTATGGCGGGTATGTGGCCCCCGCCCGCGGGCGTGGTCACGGTGGGGGACAGCCCCTCGGGGTCGTAGACCCTCGAGGTCTGCCCGTACCCGCCGAGCGTCCCGCTCACTATGATTGTGTTCGTCTCCCCCTTGGTGGGGTTGGTCAGCACGGTGGGCGACACGCCGTCGCCCTCCCCGGGCCTCCAGCCCAGACCGTGCCCCGCCTCCCTGTGGCGACGGGCGTGCTCCTCGTACCGGGCGACCTTCTCGTCGGACAGGAACAGCGAGGGGTCCACGTCCCCGGGGGCCTCCAGCAGGTCCCTCAGCCTCAGCTCGGTGCGGGACCCCCCGGGGAATGTGAAAGACCTGCCGTCCAGCGACGACACCATGAACACACGCTCCCTCTTCTGCGGGACCCCGAAGTCCACGGCGTTCAGCACCGCCCACGAGTTGGTGTACCCGAGGGCCTCCAGCTCCGCCCTGATGCGTGCGAACTCCCCCGTGTTCCTCCTGCTGAGCAGCCCCTTGACGTTCTCCATGACCAGCCAGCGGGGGGCCTCCCCGCGGGAGTGGGCGTCCCTCAGGAGCCTCAGCACCTCCCAGGCCAGCGAGGATCTGGTGCCCGACCCCTCCGCCATGCCGTCCTGCCTCCCCGCTATGGAGAGGGACTGGCACGGGAACGACCACGTCACCAGGTCGCATGCGGGCAGCGAGTCCAGCGCCGTTATGTCCCCGAGGTTCGGGGTGTCGCCGTGTATGGCGCAGTAGGACGCGTGCGCCCCCCCGTCGATCTCCACGCACACCGATGTGTGCGGTACACCCGTATTGCGCAGGGCCATCGCCTGCGCCCCTATGCCCGAGAAGAGCTCGACCACCCTCAGCGGTCCGCTCCCCCACGGACGATCCGTCTCCCGTGCGGTTCCGTTTCCATCCATACAGTCATCTCCGTCGCGCACCAGGACCCGTGCGCATGGGTTCCGTGTCGTACGGGTGTGCGGTCCGTGGTGTCCGTCGATCGTCGTTGTCGGTTCCGGCGGACGGTGCGTACCCGTGTGACGGGTATGTGATGGTGGACGGTGCATATATACCTTGCGACGGGGTCCGGCGGGGTCGCGTGCGCCCCTATAACGTGCGTAAGGATTACACGCGCTTACACGCGCATTACATATGGATGTAAGGTGGTTTCGAGGTATGTTATATATAAAGTTTTGGAAAAGGTTTAAATTTTTAATTTTTATTATTACTCTATTACATAAGATTCTTCTAAGAAGTATAATCAATTAGAGAACATATAATGTATAGGAGATGGATAGGGTTATGACGCGGACGTGATGCGTAATAATTAGGCGCAAACGGTCGTGTGCAAGTTACATTAAGGTA
>JAZODL010000200.1:0-6121 GCA_045596945.1 Candidatus Methanomethylophilaceae archaeon
GACCGGGGGAGGGATCAGGCCCGGGTTCCGGCTCCGGTTGCGGGACCGGGCGCACCACCGGGTAGAGGTCGACATCGGAGTCCAGTGTGATGCGGTCCCCGTTGACCACGTCCACGGTCCCGGATCCATCGGAGAGGCTCCATCCCAACAGGACGGTCCCATCGGCCGTCCTGTCGCAGAACACGGTCACGACGGTCCCCGAACGGTGGGTCTCCACGACATCTCCCCCGGCCGCATGGTAGGTCAGGTTGAACACGGGCACCTGACGCCAGACGGCCTCCAGCGTCATGTCCGATACGACGGTCACAGCCATGCCCCCCGTCAGCACACCGCCGTCGGAGGACCAGTGCAGGAAGTCGTACCCTTCCCTCGAGGGTACGGTCGGATCCACGGTGTGGGTCCTGCCGTCGCGCACCCCGTGGCTCCACAGGACGTTCCCATCGCCGTCCGTGTAGGTCACGGTCCTAAGTGCACGCGTCTCGAACACGGGATCGAAGACCGTGTCGGAGACGATCGCGGGAGGGGATCCCGGATCGACCACGGTGTCCGAACCGGAGACGGACCATCCGGTGAACCTCAGGGTGTCGTCGGTATCCGGTCCGTCGGAGGGGATGTCCACCCTGGTCCCGTGGTTCGCCTGCAGTGCGAGGTACGTCCCACCCTCCCCGTCGGAGAACACCACGTCGTAGGTCACGGTGGGTTCCCACAGGCTGACGGCAGGATGGTCACCGTACACGGTTATCGCGGATCCCGGGGCGACGGTGTCCCCATCCACCCTCCATCCCGTGTGCCTGTACCCGGTGACCGGCTGTAGCGCCGGATAGGTGTCGCCGAACGTGAAGTCCGTGCCGGTGGGGAGGGACGATGTGTCGGCGAGGTCCGACACGGCACCGTGGTCGAACGTGACGGTCGCCTCGGAGAACCTGGGGACGGGGGCGATGTCGCCAAGGGAGGCGATGTCCGACTCCCGCAGCTCCATGACGTATCCGTCCATACCCTCGATCTCCCACCCGAGGAACTCCAGTTCCCCCAGGACGGGCACAGGCAGGATGATCGTGCCGTCGCCCGAGGTGTGGACGATGTCGCCAAGGCCGAGACCTTCCGGGAAGGACACGGTGGTGGTCGCCGGACCGATCCTGTAGTCGTTCCCCGCGGTTATCGGGAACTCGATCCAGGGGTCGGAGAGGGACTTCGTGTGCTTCACCTCAACGGGCACGCCTCCGGGCCCGGTCACCTCGACGCGGATGTCCTCGCAGAGCTCCATGCGCACCTTGTTGGTGGATGCGGCAACCTCCTCGAAGAAGTCCCCTTCGTCCAGTACCAGGCGTCCAACCCCGTCCAGACGGACGGTCTGACCCGGTGTCACGATCTGCACGTGGGGGGACGTCCCCTCGAAGGCCGTGGGTGAGATGTGCGTGATCCCCCTCAGGTCTATCACGCGCAGGGCGCAGTCCGCGAACACCCCGTCCCCTATGGAGGTGACCGAGGACCTCCAGAGCATCGCATCCTGGAGTCCGTAGCAACCCCTGAACGCGTCGTCCCCGATCGATGTCAGGGCCGGTCCCATCCAGACCCTCCTGACGGAGGAGTCCTCGAACGCCCCCTTCCCAATGGAGGAGACGTTCGGTGCGTTCACGAAGTCGAGGGAGGTGCATCCCCTGAAGGCCCCCTCCCCGATCGTCCCCACATGGGGGGACAGGTACACGTCTAGGAGCGTCGTGCATCCCTCGAACGCCCCGTCGCGTAGGGATGCGCACCCGTAGACGTAGACGCGCTTCCCCGGCAGGCTGCTGTCGGTGTACTTCCTGGTGTCGCCATCGGTCACCACATGGTACACGTCCGTCCCGAACTGGACGGTGGATCCGTGCACCACCTCCTCCCCGTCGGACTGCCATGGGACGTGCGTCACCACGGCGAGCACCAGCAGGAGGGAGACGACGGCTATCGCTGTGTTCCTGTTCATCCTATCACTAGCCGCACACCGTACGGCGGTGTGCACGACCGTGTCGGATGGAGGGGTTAAGAACATGGACCGGCAGATTAGGGATTAAAAAGGTTAGAATGAGGTGGGAATGGGGTTGGAAAAGGGGTTCCGGGGGCCGTATGGCCCCTCAGTCCAGTGTGGCCTTCCTGAAGGCCGCCCTGTCCGCACCGACGGGGAGGGTCGCATCGAACCCGACCTTCCACGTGGTCCCACCGTGGCAGCTGGGGTCCAACGAGGATCCGGCCGCCCCCGGGATCCTGAGTATGCCGTCGCCCTGCATCCTGGTGGCGACCGCCCACTCGACCTCCCTGTCGTCGAAGATGTCGATGTCGTCGTCTACCACTATGACCTGCTTCATGGAGGTGTGCCCGGTGAAGGCGGCCATGATGGCGTTGACGCCGTCGCCCTCCTTGTTCTTCCTTATGGAGACCACCCCGTTGAGCCAGCAGCACCCGCCCTCGGTCAGCCTCACGTTGGCGACCCTGGGGACAGCCTGCCTCACGGTCTTCAGGATCATCGGCTCCCTGGGGAGGCCCATGAGCATGAAGTGCTCGTAACCGCCGGGGAGGAGGAGGTGGAAGATCGGGTCCTTACGGGACCAGATCCTGTCGACCTCTATGACCGGCTGCTGCCTCTCGAAGTCGTACGTGCCGGTGATGTCCACGAACGGTCCCTCGGTGGCCTGCTCCATGGTTATCCTGCCCTCCAGGACGTAGTCCGTGTCGGCCGGGACGAGGATGCCGTTGTCGCACCTGCCCACCCTGAGCGGGACGCCGTGCCCTTTCAGGTTCATGGCGGAGGCGACCTCCAGTTCGTCGGCCCCGAAGTCCATGGATGTGGCCGCCGCGAGGAGCACCTCGGCGCTGGCGCCCACGCAGATCGCGATCCTGAGCTCCTCGCCGTTCTCCTTGGCCATGTTGTAGAGGGTGAAGGTGTGCCTGGGGACGAGCCTTATGGCGATGCGTCCCGAGTCCATGATCATCATCCTGTGGAAGGACACGTTCTTCTTGCCCGCGTACTCGGTGACGACGATCCCGGAGGTGATGTACCTGCCGCCGTCCTCGGGGAAGTACTTGGGGATCGGGAGGGACATGAGGTCCACGGGGAGCGAGCACTCCCTGAACGCGGGGTCGTCGACGACCTCCACGGGCTTGGGCGAGTTCACGGCCTGGAGTATGTGCTCGACGATGCCCTCCTTGGGGACGTTGAGCGCGGCCGCGGTCTTCTCCCTGGTGGAGAAGAGGTTGCCCGCGGCCCTCCCGCCGTTGAGGTCCTCGAAGACGACTGTGGCCTCCTGGTCGGCCATGAGGGCCCTGGTGACGTCCCTGGTGTCGCTGTCGACATGACCGGGGACGGTGACGATCTCTCCGAAGAGCGATTCCTTGACAGACATGCGCATCCGTAGGGTCACCGAGGTTATAATGAGTCCCATCCCGTCGACGTGGGCTCACCTCATGCATCCGCAGGTCCTGTACTCCTCCTTCAGGACATCCGTCCAGTCCCCGAGCACGTCGTGGGTCCAGCAGTCGTCGGCCCCCGCGGACTCCCTCATCACGAGGGCCAGGGTGTACGAGACCTCCTTTACAGTGGCCCCGGCGAGGAGGGCGCCTTTGAAGTGCTTCCTGACGCAGGGGGCGCTGCGGGACTTCACCGCCAGTGCGAAGCATATGAGCTGGTACGTCTTCTCGTCGAACGGCATCCCGGAGTGCAGTTCGGTGTCGACACCCTCCAGGGCCTCTGTGAACCCGGGGCAGAACTCCTCCAGCATCCTCACTGGAACATCCCCCTGTGCGTCTCGACGAGCTCCACCGCCTGGTCGACGGTGAGCACCCTCCCCACGGAGACGACCTCACTGCCGAACACCACCGCGGGCATGACCATGACGCCGTACGACACGATCCTCTCCAGGTCGGTCACATGCGCGACCGGATCCGGGAGTCCGCACGCCCTCAGGGCGGACGACATGTTCGCGGCCGTCGACTCGCAGTTCCTGCAACCCGATCCCAGCACCTTCACGAACGCATCCGCGTCCGTATCCGTTCTCCCATCCTTCCTTGAACCAAACATTTCAATCAGCCTTCATACAAACAGTTGCAGCGCGTTGAACAGGTAACCCATCACGATTATCCCGAGGACCACCGTGACGAAGAACGTCGCCAGCAGCCTGCGCTCCATCACGCTCCTCAGCATCGCCATGGACGGTATGGACAGTGCGGTGACACCCATCATGAATGCCATGACGGTGCCCGCACCGACACCCTTGTCGAACAGGGCCTCGGCTATCGGTATCGTGCCGAATATGTCCGCGTAGATGGGTGCGCCCACCAGTGTCGCGATCACCACCGAGAACGGGTTGCCGTCCCCGAGCACGGCCAGGATGAGGTCCTGCGGGATCCAGTTGTGTATCAGCGCACCTATGAGGACGCCGATCAGTATGTACTTCCAGACCCTGGAGACCGTTGTGCGGACCTCCCCGGTGGAGTACGACACCCTCTCCCGGAAGGTCGAGGGTCCCGTCTGCACGGTCCCCGATCCGCAGCAGCAGGATGCCGGGCGTGCGAACTCCTTGATCTGGTCCTTCATCCCCATCCTCTCTATCAGCGCACCGCCGATCACGGCGAGGAGCACTCCGGCCACGACGTAGCCGACGGCCATCACCGGTCCGAAGATGCCCATGAGCACTATCACCGCGGCCAGGTCCACGAACGGGGACGACATCAGGAAGGATATGCTGGTCCCCAGCGGCAGGCCCGCCTTGTTGAAACCGATGAACAGGGGTATGGACGAGCAGCTGCAGAACGGGGTCACCGTCCCGAGCAACGCACCCGCGATGTTCCCCCTGATCCCGGAGAGTCCACCGAGGATCCTCTTCGTCCTCTCCGGTGGGAAGTAGCTCTGGATGTAGGATATCGCGAAGATGAGGACCGTCAGCAGGATCAGGATCTTAACCGAGTCGTACAGGAAGAACTGCACGCTTCCTCCGATCCTGGTGGTGATGTCGACTCCGATCGCGGTAAGGGTCCATCCGACCGCATCGTTCAACCAATGCATGCCCAGGACCTGTGTCTGGACGAACTCCCAGGCATTCACGGGGACACCGTCCCTCCATCCGCATAGCGTGATTCGGACATGGGATGAACATCGATGATTATCTATATAGATATATTGACAACAATCTATGTACAAGGGGTTACGGTGGAATCTCATGCATCGGGACACGGTTCAGACCAGGGACTGGAAGAAGGATGCGATCCCGGCGAACGTCTCGCGGTCTAGGGAGTAGTGGGACCACTGACCCTCCTTGCGGACGTTGACCAGTCCGCTCCTGCACAGGATCGACATGTGGTGCGAGAGGGTGGGCTGTGTGATGTCGAGCTCCTCCAGGAGCCTGCAGGCGCACAGCTCCCCGCCGGAGAGCATCTCGACTATGCGGAGCCTGTTGCGGTCGGAGAGGGCCTTCATAACCTCGACGTCCATGGGAGGTCAGTGGGCGGGACCGTATTTCAATCTGTCCCATGACGGTTCGGTGCGGACGGTCCTCGCGTGCGCGCCCCTGCGCATCATTCTATTTATAGGAACATCCGGATGGGGACGCATGTCCGACCAGATCGAGGAAACGATCAGAAAATTCGCACTGCAGAACGCAGTATTCTTCAAGGGGACCGCCAACCCCAAGGCCGTCGTGGGCAAGATCCTCGGCGGATGTCCCGAACTCAGATCCAAGGCAGGGGAGATTACCCCCCTCATCAATCAGATTGTCGCGGAGGTGAACGCGATGGGCCTGGAGGCACAGACCAAGGCGCTCCAGGAGATGGACTCGTCCATGCTCGTCAAGGAGAAGAAGGAGCGCAAGTACGAGCTCCCCGAGCTGGACGGTGTCGACGGCGGTGTAGTCATGCGCATCGCCCCCGGCCCCTCCGGACCGCTCCACCTCGGTCACACCCGTGTGTCCATCCTCAACGACGAGTACGTCAAGAGGTACGGCGGGGACCTCGTCCTCAGGTTCGAGGACACCAACCCCGAGAAGATCGATCCCGAGGCCTACGACATGATCCCCGAGGACCTCGAGTGGCTGGGTGTCAAGTGCAACAGGAGGTACATCCAGTCGGACAGGTTCGAGATGTACTACGATCACAC
>JAZODL010000201.1:0-24544 GCA_045596945.1 Candidatus Methanomethylophilaceae archaeon
CCCACGAGGATGTCCATCTCGGGCCTGCCGTAGATCGCCCTCAGCGTCAGGGTGCTCCCCGACACCGAGGACGGCGCGATCCCGGCGGCGCCGAACTCCTGCACCTGCGCATCGGTCGTCCCCTCGGTCACACCGACCACGGCGTCGACCACGTCCTGCGACAGGGTCACGGATTGATACCACGGTCCGGTCCCCGTCCACCCGGACGCGCTCAGCGTCTTCACTTCCTGCATGTCCAGTCCTCCGAGGGCTACCCTCAGCGGGAGGTTGGTGCGGGGCCTCCTCCCCGTGGCGGTTATGCGGACCCGCCTGTCCGATACGGTCTCCGCGCGCATGAGCGCGGACGCCTCGGCCGCGCGCTGTATCGCCGTGGCCGTGTGCGGCACGAACGCCACCATGTCCCTGTCGGCGAACACCGCCGGCATGTGGAGCTCCTGGTACCACGGGCCGGAGCCCAGCCAGTCCCCCGCGAACAGCGTCGCGGAGTATGTCAATCTCCTGCGCTCCGCCGGGATCCTGTCCCCGATACCCCCGAGGGCCGTGTAGATCCTGAACAGGTTGGACTCCCACCTCTCGAAATCGACGTACGAGAGCACCCTGCCGGGACCCCACGCGGTCTCCACCGCCATGTCCAACCCCAGGGCGTCCGCGCACTCGGAGGTCATCTCCTCCAGGATCTGCGCGTAGTCGTACCTGAACTGGTCCGACCTGACGACCTCCGGGAACGTGGCGGTCCTCACCCCGCACAGCTCCGCCACGACGTTGGCGTTGTAGCATATGCGGTTCATGTCCCTGTGCCTGAAACGCTCCAGGGCGTCGCCGTCCCAGACCTTCATCGTGAGCTGGGGCACCCTCGTCATCCTATCACGATCCAAATGTCCCCGACCTCGCCGTCCGATGCGGTCGGTTCGTTCTCGGAGATTGTGATCTTCTTCTGCTTCCCACCCAACGCCTCGTCCACCTTGTCCCAGTTCGCGTTGAGGACGGAGATGTTCACGTACTCGGTGCCGTCGGGCTTGGTGAAGCCGTAGAGGGTCGTCTGCGTGGTGGCCATCTCACTCCCACCTCTTCGACGCCAGCTCCGCCCACGTCCTGGTCGACACGTCGCCCCACGTGAGGCGCCTCTGGACGGGCAGGACCTTCACCAGGAACGTCCTCCCCGCGTCGACGGGGTTGGGCGATGCCGCCGCACCCTGTATCTCCAGATCGTGCACCATCAGAAGGACTCCCTCACGTCGATCAGGTGCTTGTACCTCCAGGCGTCCGTGCCCATGGTGCAGTGGCTCCAGATCGTGTGCACGCCGGGGACCTTCGGGTTGAACCTGAAGGACCCCTCGTGGCCGTCTATCTGCATGTGGCCCTGCTGCTGTATGGAGCCGTCCGGGCCCAGGACGCGGTACTCCACGGTGTCGGGCGTGCGGGCATCATCCCTCTCGTCTCCGAAGATGAAGCGCTGGATGAAGCTCTCCCCGACGTATGCGCTGTCCATTCCCTCAGACCTCCGTCATGAGCGGGCAATGATGGGACACGGCGGTGATGGTGAGACGGGAGTCCACCATCAGGGCCGTGGGGCGGTGAGGGGCGACCATGACCATGTCGCCCCTGGACGTCGCGTCGCGGAACGCGGGACGGTCGGCCGGGACCATGAGCCCGATGCCGTGCTCGTTCAGGTGCCTGATGCACTTGACCGAACCGCCCTTCAGTGTGACGACGGTGGCCTTGTACGCCGTGTTCCCGTGGTCGTCGCGCGCCCACAGCTCCACGGTCACGTCCCCCTCCCGGAACTCGTCCGGGATGGGGAGCCACCAGACGTCCCCCTCGTTCATCTGGGGGAGGACTTCGATGCCCCCGATCCTCCCCCACACGTCCTGCACCGCCATGGTCCCGACTCACTCGTCCGTGATCCTCACCCTGATGGAGAGCGATGCTCCGACGTTCACCGGGTTGGGTGTGGTCTCGACCTCCATGAACACGGGTGCGGAGGTGTTCAGGATGACCGTCCTGGTCACGGTGGTGGTCATGCCCGCCGCATCGGTCGCCACGATGGTGATCGTGTTGGATCCGGAGTTGAGCGTGACCGCCTGGCTGAACGCCCCTCCCGTGACGGTGGGGTTGTACGTCTTGCCGGCCGCCGTGATCTGGATGGTGACGGGGCTGGATGTCGTGTCGTTGGTCGTTCCCGTGACGGTGACGGAGGCCTGGTTGGTCTTCAGTCCGTCCACGGGTGCGGTGATGTTGAGCGTGGGTGCGACCGTGTCGATCCTGAACGTCACGGACACGGAGTCGGACTGGTTGCCGTCGTAATCGGAACCGTAGACCGTGATGGTGTGGTCGCCCTCGGACAGGGCCGTCGAGGGGATGTACTCGCACGTGGCGGTGGTCCCGCTGATGGTGGGTGTGACCGCCACGGCGGACCCGTCGTCCACCTTGATGAACACCGCCGCGGGGTTGATGCCCGAGCCGGAGTCGGTGAGTGTGAATTTGATGGTGGGCTTGGCGTTGGTGATGAACGCCCCCGCCGTGGGGAAGCTGATGGCCGCCGTGGGCTTGGTGGTCTCCAGGACCTTGAGCTTCAGCGCGTTGCCGAACTCGGAATCGGTGACGTCGATGGTGGTGGTGTTGCCGGAATCGTCCACGGCCGTGATGATGATCGGATAGTACCCTGTCCCCTGCGCCTCGGATCCGATGCCGGGGCCGGATCCGTTGTTGTTGGAGCCGGACGACTGGGTCGGGGCGGTGAGGGAGACTGAGTAGTAACCGTCGCCCGTGGGGTCCATGTTGTAAGTCTGACCCCTGAATGTGACGTAGGCTCTGTCTATCGCCATGCCCATCCCATCGTTAACGGTGTTTATAAAGGTGTGTTTAAAATATTCGGGAAGGGCCCCGAAGGGCCCAAGGGGTTTGGACCGCGATCAGTCGCGCGGAGTGGTCATCAGGAGCAGGACCATGGCCACCGCGGCACCGACCGCCACGGCGACGGCCGCGACCTTCTTCCGCTCCTCGGCCTCCGCCCTCTCCTGTGCGAGGCGCTCTGCCTCCGCCTTGGCGGCGGCCTGCCTCTGGAGCCAGAGCCAGTACCAATCGTCGTCATCGTCCTCCACGGGGATGTCCACGGTGTCGCCGCACATGGAGCAGACCTTCCGGTACCCGGTCGTCTCGTAGTCGTGGACGCCGTCCCCGCGGACCACGGTCCCGCATGCGGAGCAGGTCCTGTCGACGCACGTGGCGGTCGATCCGAGGGTGTGCGCCTCCCTCGGGTAGGGGGTTCCGCAATGGATGCACTCCCTGCCGTCGCATGCGGGAGTGTCGTCCCACTCGTGGACGGGATCCACGGTGTCGGCGGGCTCCACGTGCCCGCATCCGTTCTGGCAGGGTCTGTCGGTGCAGGTGTGGGTGGTGGCGAGCTCGTGGGGCGTTTTTTCGAGACGGTCGCCGCATTTCATGCAACCGGTCATCGTGCACGGGAAGCCGTTGGGTTCATGGTCCGCGAGTTCTCTGGACCCTCCGCAGTACTCACATGTCGAGGGTTTGCACGGAGGGATCGTGTCGTCGTACTTGCAGGGGACGGCGACCGTGGGGGTGCCGCAGTGGATGCAGGTGTGGGCCCTGCACAGGACGGATGAGTCCGTGGTGTACTCGTGGTCCGACATCGGGATGGTGGTCGAACACAGCTCGCAGGTGCGGTCGGATCCGCAGAGGGGACGGTGGTCGTGGACCTCGGCGTACTCCGCGCCGGTGATGCCCGAGGGTTCGAGGCTCCTCTCCTCGATGGTTATCACGACCTTTCCTTTGGTTCCGGCGGTAACTTCGCACCACCCGTTCTGGCCGGTGGGGGCGAGGGCGGAATCGGACACGGAAACATTCAGGGCCTTATCCCCGTTCTTCTGTATGTATAAAGGGGTGTCCGCCTCGATCTCCGTTCCGAAGATGTTCACGGATGCCGAACCCTGGTTCCTAAGGATAATTCCATTGGGTGCATCATATATTTTGCAATTCTCTATTGTGATTTCAGTATTGGGTGCAGTCAGGAACACCCCGTAGGAACAGTCTGAGATCGTCGTATTTCTTATGGCGAGGTCGGTCACAGTTTTCGACGCGTAAAATAAGCCGTATCCTCCTTTGCTCGTGCACCCATCTATGGTTACATTCCATGATTGACGTAGATTAAAAGCGTAGTAGCCTCCACCAGTAAAATCGAAATCACAGTTTCTCACGGTGATATTGTATGTATGGTTCGTACTACCTCCAGATGTGTATATGAATTGGTTGCTGATGAGATTCTTGATTTTCAGTGAATCGAAGATCACCTTGTCGAATTTTGAATCGCCGTTCGAAGTCCCCGCGTAGATCGTAAACCCTGCAGAAACAACCACTCCCGGATCGCTGGTTACGGTCAGGGTCTTGTTGCCCGTCTTCTTCTCCTTAATCGTGTAGGCCCCGGAGAGATCTGTTTTCAGAATGATGGTGTACTTTCCCTCCGAACCGTTGTAGAACTCATCGAGGGCCGTCTGCAGATCCGAGTACTCCCCCACGGAGTTGTCGGGTTTGGACATGGTCGCCACGACCACGGGCTCCTCGGGTTCCTCCCCCTCGGCATCGACCCCGTCCATGGGGACGAGGACGACGCAGGCCGCGAGGACCGTCAGGATCGCGGCCGCGATCATCAGGGGAAGGGGGATCCGTGCGGATTCCCCCCCCCCCTTTGTGCAATGATTAGACGTCATATACCCTGCCCTCGCGGTGCGGGGTATATACAGCTTGCGCGCGGATGCAGGGAAATCCGCGCCGTTAAGGTCGGGGGCATCCGCCCACTCCGTTCTCTCGTTCCTTCAGGGTTCCCGCTCCAATGGCGTTCTCCAACGCCGTGATGATCTTGGGGATGTCCTCCAGCTCGACGAGGGTCGTCGTCTCGCTCTGATCCGTCGAGAATGTGAGTTTGACCGAGGTGTCGTCCGGATCGTTGTGCACCCCTATCTCGAAGTAGACGTGGTCCGATAATTGCGTGACATGGTAGCTGCGCCCCATGCCGTCCACATGGGGCTTTGATGATATAACCCGTTCAGTCCCTCTCCGCCACCGCCCTCTCCAGGACGTCCCTGATGATCTCCACGTCCTCGCATGTGAGGACGAACGTGCTGGACATCCCGCCCGACGAGAACGTCATCGAGACCAGGCTGTCCTCCGGTCCGTCCGGACCCTCGACCTCCAGGTCCAGGTATTCGAGCTCCTCCACGTACTGTTCGCGTGCCATGGGGGCGTCTCGACGTGCGTGGATTTCAGGGTTGCGCCGGGATCGGGGATGGGAAAGGGGTGTTACGGGTCGGGGCTCGCGAGTAAACGGTGTTTATACAGGAGCAACACCGTTAACCAAGGTGTCGGATCAGAGTTAACGGCTCTGACCCGAGAAAAAAGGATGATAACTTGAGTCAGAAGTCATCAGCCCTGGAATGGGCACAGTTAGTGGTAGCGATAGCGCATTTCCTGCTGGACCTACTACGTCCCTGACCCATTCAAACCCTGGTCTTTGACCCGGAGCCGTGGATCGATCACGGCTCCGTTTCGATGTACCTTCATCAGCGTGCGGGTATTTAAAAAGAGGTGTGGGACGGCACGGGCCGTCCTCACAGCACCGTCGTGGTCCTCGCGCTCATCCCCCCGTCGAACCTGATCGACTGCATCACGACCCTCCTCGGGACCGCCTCCGAGAACCTTCCGGGGAACCCGACCAGGTCCCCCACCTCCAGCGAGGGGTCCCCCCTCCACTCGGTCTCCAGCTCCTCGTTGTGCAGGTTGGCCCTGATGTGCTCCGCCACCGCCCTCGCCTCGTCCTCCGTCACGATCAGCGGGTTGTTCACGGTGATCTGCGCCACGGCCTGCGACGCGGAGTCCGACCTCAGGTCCAGCTCGTACGTCCCCCCCTCCCATCTCACCGCGATCAGGTTGTAGGACCGGATGTTGGTCTGCTTCAGGGGGTAGGAGTACATCAGGCCCTTCCCGACGGCCCCGTAGTCCTGCGGATCCGCGTAGGGCCTGAACACGAGTGCGCCATCGTGTCCGGGCACGACCTCCGCGCCCATGAGCTGCAGCATGTCCGAGAGGTCCTCCATGTAGCTGGTGTCCTCGGGGAACTCCAGCGTCCGGGGCGGGTGCATGGAGTACAGGGCGTCGTCGCAGGTGTGCGCCAGGTGGACCTCCCCGCACACCCTGTCCACCGCATCGCCGATGCTCTCGGAGGTCGGCACGCTCCATGCCCTGTACACGTCCGTCAGTACCACGCGGGGGTCGTTGGCCGTCACCACCGCCTCCCCGTTGCCCGCGTCGATCGTGCGGATGTAGAAGCGCCCGCACGGGGCCGTCTGCATGCCGGAGGGCGTGGAGACCTGGAAGGACAGCATGATCGGCGCCCCGACGCGGATCATCTCCCTCTCCCTGCCCGGTGCGTCGAAGTCGTAGACGTGCCCCCTGTTGACCACGCCGAAGGTCAGCTCGTTGAGGGGGACCGTGGTCCCCGTGGGGTCGGTCTCCGCCACGTACTCCACCGTCCCCGTCACGGTGGACCTGGACAGGGTCAGCGAGGCCCCGAACTCGATCTCCGTGATCCTGACGTGGCGGTACGGCTGGTCCAGCCTGAGCACCCTGATGGAGATGGCGTCGTAGGCGTACACCCCCGGCACCTGCATCCTGTCGTCCGTGGGCGTGTAAGTGCCCCTGTGCGTCTCCTCCCCTCCCAGCGAGAACACGACCTCCGACTCGAGGATGTGGACCTCCGAGGTGTAGACGGTCAGGGCGGACTCGTGGGCGGTGTTGAATGTGAGGGAGAGCGTCCAGTCGATGTACCCGTCGGCGTCGGATATCGCGTCGGACCAGATCCCGACCTCAAGGGGGCCGTCCGTGGGTTCGAGGGGCGGGACCCTCGTGCGCTCGGACAGGGCCGTGGGGATGCCGTCCCCCTCGTAGGTGGCGAGGTTCGGGGTCAGGGAGTACTTGGCGTCCACCACCTGGGCGGGTGTGCTCATGGGGAGGCTTCCGCCCCCCGTGGAGGAGATGTCGTCGGCGGAGGTGTTGTCCACACCCACGCCCACGTGCATGTAGATGTTCACCCTGCGGGGGTTGGACAGGACCGCGTCCCTGAACTCGTCGGACACCGGGATCACGCGGATCACATCTCCGTCAGGGTGAAGGACTCGATGGTGAACGACATGTCGTCCAAGGGGCCGTGCAGGGTGTAGCGGAACGAGGTGTCCCTCAGGAACTCGCGCGTCTGCACCTCGTCGTCGAGGGGGTTCCAGAACGTCATGACGATCCCGTCGGGATTCTTGGTCTTGTTCTGGATCAGCCTGAACTGCTCGGGGCTGATGGCGTTCCACGTGGCGAGGATCTGATGCTTGGTGGCGATGTAGTCCACGACCAGATGGGCCTCCACGTTGCGCTTGGTCTCGTCGGAGTAGATCGGTTGGGGGACGACCTCGTATGTGAAGGGGAAGGGGAGCTCCACACCGTCTACGCTCATGATGTCCGTCATGGGTGGTTAACAGTGTTGAGAGTATAAAAAAGGGGTTTCAGGATTGCTCCGAGGGAGAGTATTGGATGAACAACCTGATCTCGGGATCGGTCCACATCAGGCGCACGTCCTCCGGCTCCAGATAGTCCGGGATCTGGAAGACGACTGCGGACATCATCGTTCCACCTGGGATGACCCTGTCGGCCCTGTTGTTGTAGTAGTCCTTGTACGTGGCTCCGTCCATGCTGTACACCGCACCATCGACGTACAGTTGGAATGATTCGGGGGTGTTCGGTATCCCCGCCTCCCGGTTCACGTTGCCGATCATGTACCATACTTCGACGAAGACGTGTCCCTTATCCGCGAATGTGAACGCCTGGTTCGTGTTGACGATGTAGTTCCTGATGTAGTAGTCGTAAAGACAGGATGCGTCCGCATTCTGGGGCGTGAGCTCCTCGGGCTCCTCATCATCCGGGCTTTCAAAAGGATCTACAAACATTATTGCAACAAGGCCGATTATTGCGGCCACGACTGCAATAACGACGATTGTATCTTTCATATTGCCCATATTAGTAGACCAGAAAGGGGTTTATTTAAAACGTTTCCAGTCTCAGGCCGTTTTTCCACGGCGTAAAGACTCCTGTTGGGTGTATTTGTAAGTGGCCTTGGCCACCTGCCTCCCGTCGATCTGCGATATGACGGTTATCTCCATCGGGCGGTTGGATCCTTGGTGGCGGGTCAGGACGCGCTCGACGGCGGACTCTATCATGCTCTCCGGGGCGATGACCTCGCGCTCGCGGGTGTTGTCGCCGACTCCGACGAGCATGGGTTTGTTGGGCTCGAACACACCGCCGTTGGCGAACCAGCCGACGCCGTCCCCTATACCGAGGTGTTTCAGGGTGTTGTTGAATGAATCCATGCGATCATTCAATTCCTTGGAGGCCTGATTTATCACAGCCTGTCCGAAGTCCATCAGAGCATTATCGATAGATTCTGCGGTTTCTTTCGTGCCGATGTGAGTAACATCGTAGATTTTATCGCCTATCTCCTTCAAGTCTTCGACCACATCTGAAACACCTCCAATCAAACCGGAGACAGTCTGGTTGACCTTGTCGGAAGCATTCTGCAGATAGTTGGGGTTGGAACCCTTGTTGCTTGAAGAGGGGGTCTTGCTGTACAGAGCCTCCAGATCCTTCAGCCACTGGGCCATCTGTATGTCCCATTCCTGATCTATGCGCTCGAAGGCTCCCGTGAGTGCCGAGACCATCGCCTCGGCCTGTTGCTGGGATGCGACCTCGGTCTGGATCAGCAGATCGGAGTACAGGTCCGCGTAGGCGTCCTCCGTATCGGATCTGAGCTGGTCGAGGGCATCCTGTCTCAGGTTCTCCATCTTCATGATGGTGTTCTCGTCACCCTCCAATCTCGCCTGGTTGATCGCCTCGTCGATGGACTCGTTTATGATCCTCTCGTACTCGAGGTAGTTCCTCGTGATCCCGGCGGCCTTCTCGTAGTACTCGTCCAGCAACCTCTGCCTCTCCTCCACGGACAGGCTGGTGTTCTCCAGCTCCTCCGCGAGCAACCAGTCGAAGTACTGCCCGAAGTCGTCGCGCATCTCCTCGGCGGTGTCCGCGTTGCCGTCGATGATCGCTCCCCACAGGGCGTCCAGCTTGTCCACGGCCATGGCGGGGTTCGTGACGAACATGTCCATCCACTCCTCGGCCGCGCCCCTGTGGTCCACCCCTGACACCTTCTCCTCGTCGGAGGTCTTCAGGATGTTCAGCCTGTCGAAGCCCAGCAGGCCGACCATGGCCTTCTTCGCCTCCTCGGTGGACTGCGTGATGGAGTTGATCAGGACGTTCAGCTTGGACGTCTGCCCTATCATCGTGTCCTCGTCGTCCATGTCGAACGGCTGGTCCATACCGAAGAAGTCCGCCACGCCGTTCAGAAAGTCCTTCCAGTTGCGGATGGATTCGTTCTGGATGGACAAGGACCTCTCCCACTGGTCCGCCACGAACGACAGGGCGTCGGCCATGATGCCGGCGGCCTCCGCCACGGCGGGACCGAGTGCCGTGCCCACGATCTCCTTGGTCTCGAGGAAAGCGGCGTTGAGCCTGCGGGTGGCCGCGGTGGCGCTCTCGGTCCCCTCCCCGTACCTCCCGATGTCCTCGGAGTACGCCTCCAGCAGGAGCTGGTGCGCCGCCTGCTGCTTGGCGAGGACGGACAGCTCCTCCCCCGCCTCGGCGACCCTCATGGAGTACGCCTTGACCTTCAGGGACTCCTCGTCGAATCCGGGGAGCAGCTTCTCGAGGGCCTCCTCCCCTCCGCCCACGGCGAGGTCGTTCAGCCAGTCCGCGATGTCCTCCTGCGAGTAGATCCCGCTGTACACCTTCGCCAGGTCGTACGACAGGGCGGTGAAGTCCTTGGCCATCTCGTAAGACTTCGCCATGCCGTTGCCGGCGCGGTAGAAGCCGTCGTTCATCTTGGCCATGAACCTCTCCACGTCCCCGGAGTACACCCCGTACGACTCGGACAGGTCCTCGGCCCATTCCCTCGTCTCGTCCGCCATGGATCCGAACGAGCGGTCGAAGTACCTCTCCACGCCTGCGGCACTGTCCGCGAACTTCGCCGTCTCGGCGGCCATCAGCGCGCCCTGGTAGGCCACGACGCCCGCCATGGCGATCCATCCCGCCTTGACCACGTCGATCTTCTTCGACATCCTGTCGAGGTCGTCGTCGATCTCCTTGGACACGGCCCTGGTCTGCATCCCGACCGACTTGATCGTCGCCTTCAGCTTGGCCGTCCCGGCCGTGACCTTGGACAGGTCCACGTTCCACCGGACCCACGCCTCCTGGTCAACCATCGCTGTGCCTCCTCCTGCTCAGAATAGCGTCCCTCATGGCAATCTGCCTCCTGGTCTCCTCCTCGATCTCCCTCCTCCTGCGCCTCTCCTCCATCACCGACTTCGGGTACAGGTGCTCCACGGCGTCCCAGTACTCCATCTGCGCACCGCGGCACACCGCCGCCATGGCGTAGTCGGTCAAAGCGTCCCTGCGTACGCGCTCCATCTCGATGTCGCAACGGGCGGTCAGGGCGTCGTAGAGAAGGGTCGGGGGCAGCGACGTGTCCAACCCCTCGGCCACCGCGATCACGCGGACGCCGTCGGACACGCGCCCCCCGTCGAGAAGGGGTTTCAGGATCCTGCCCGAACGGGCTCCTCCGAGACGGTCATGGAGGCGCTGGTAAACCCCAGGTCCTCGATGACGTCCGTGATGATGACGGTGAAGTCGCGGAAGGAGAAGCCCTCCGAGACGAACTCCGCCCATGTGAGTCCCATCGCCCTGCACAGCTTGTCGCAGGACGATATGCGGCCGTTCTGGGCCTGCGTCATCTCGCGGAGCAGTCTGAAGGAGGGGTCCTCGGCCTCGACGGCCAGGATCCCCTCGATGCTCAGCGAGAACTCGCGCTCCACCCCCGTCGCGGAGGTCGCCCTCATGTCAGGCCGCCTCCGCGAGCCACTGTGCGTAGAGCACGATGTCGGAGGTCATCAGCACGGTCTCACCGGGTGCGTAGAGCTTGCCCTGTCCGTCCTGCGAGGGGCTCCATCCGAGGAACCTGTATCCCTCGACGGTCTCGGTGCACTCCATCACCTCGGCCTCGGATCCCGCGGGGTAGGTCGCGGTATCCTCGGTCGGCGTTCCGGATGCCTCCGCGCCCTCGGGGGCGTTGGACTCGTAGGTCACGGTGTACTCGGTGTCCAGCTTCATGTCCGTGATGTCGGACGTGGGTGTGGTGTTGACGGTGAACTCCTGGATCGCGTCGACCGCCGCCGACGGGTACCTGCCGGAGATCTGCGCCCACCATGTGATCAGGGTGTTGAGCTGGGGCATCTCGACGATGATCTGGTAGGACTTCGTCTTCGAGAGGGACTCCACCAGGTCGATGTTGGATCCGGGTGTCCCCCTGGGGAGGGCGTTGCACACGAAGGGCAGGTCGCCCCCGTTGTCGGAGATCCCGTTCTTGTAGACACGGGAGTGATTTTTCAGGTGCGTCGCCTCGAGCTTGGAGGGGTTGGTCCCCAGCTCGGGGACGGACTTGACCTCCATCAGCTCGGTCTTCACACCGTCGACCATTATGTAGACCCCTATTCCGAGGGTCGTCACTGCATTGGATTCTGCCATTGTAATCACCTCATTGGGAAGAGAAGATGTGGCCGCGTCTGTCCATCAGCATGGAGAACGTCATCTGGACGCCGGGGCCGTGGGTGGGCTCGTTCCAGATGGGGACCATGGAGGTCCTGCGGATCCCGAGCCTGCCGAGTGCGGCGGACACGTCGTCCGCCATGTCGTCCAGCGCCACCTGTCCCTCGCCGTGGAGCCTCAGGGTGTAGGTCACCAGCGAGACCGTCTCGTAGCCCGTCCGGTCCTTGTAATAGGGGACGGACGTCATGGAGAGCACCGCGAAGGGCCTGTCCCTGGACACGGGCGCCTGGTTGTAGGAACGGAGGCACCTGCCCCCGATGACCGCCTCGACGGTCCGCCTGACCTGCTCCGTGTTGTGGTTCACGAGAGGGACCTCCTGGCGGCGGCCCTCATGTTGTCCAGGAACATGGGGTACAGGTCGTACAGGGCGGGCCTCAGATGGGGCGTGCCGCGCATACCGGGCCAGCCCGCCGTGTAGGTCACGGGGGCGACGTGCCCGTGGTAGACGTTGGACCTCGCGTACATCGCCGTGTCACCGGTCCCGTACTCCGCGTACGGCCCGTGCTCGAGGTTGGTCCCGACCTCGGTGTAGAAGACGAGGCCGGCGGCGCCCTCCCTGTGCGTGATCATGCGGGAGAGGTGCCCGGTATCCTTCGGGGCGAGGTCCCTGGCGTACGCCGCCATGGCGTTGCCCGACTGGGCCATCGCGGTGGACATCTCCCTCAGGAACCTGTCCATGTCCGCGTCCAGACCCCTCATGAAGTCCGCGGTGTCGATGGTGACCGACTCCGCCCTCACAGCCTCACCCCCACGCACGACGCGTGCCCGGAGGCGATCCTGACGTCCTCCAGGTGCCACACGGGGGACACGCGGTCCCCAAGGCGGTCGCCCGTCCTGACGGTCTCCCTTCCCCTCAGGGCGAAGGTTATGCGGCGGAGGTCCCGGACATCCTGTCCGTCCTCCGTCTGCGTCCTGGACGAACCCAGGGGGCGGAACGTGGCGAACACGGTGCGGTCGGTCAACCTCCAACGCTCCACCACGTCCCCGCGGTCCTCCTCGGTGTAGGACTCCCACACGGACATGGTGATGCCGTCGAGGGCGAGGGGGATCATCGGCAGGTCCTCCTGCCGAAGACGGGTCTGCGCCACCTGTCCATGCGGATGCGCAGGGACTCGGGGAGCACGTCCCACGAACGGGATATGCCCTCCTCCGACGCGGAGGAGGAGCCCTCCGCACCGAGCATGTTCAGCTTGATGCAGGCGAGCTCCACGACCACGGAGTCGGCGGCCCTGCCGGGGTCCGCATGGTTGGTGTACGCCTCGAAGTCGAGGGACGCCTCGTCGAGCACCGCCATGCAGATATCGTCGGACAGGTGCGCGTACTGGGGCCTGGACCTGAGGAGGGGCAGACGCGACGTCATCTCTCAGCCTCAGGCTTCCTCTGTGGACGCGACCACGTACACGCCGCCCATCTTGTTCCTCTGGACGAAGGCGTCGTGGTAGATCCTGTAGTTGATCTGGGAGCCGTCCGCGTCCTTGTTGTCCTCCGCGGGGACGATCTTGGAGACGGTGTGGCTGACCACACCCTGCACGGTGTTGGGTGCGACGGCGATCATGACGATCTCGGCCGCGGAGGGGTCGTCGACGAGTCCGCCGACCGTCTGTCCGGAGGTGACCCCGTCGTTGAGTCCGAACGCGGACCTCATGTATGCGTCGGGGACCCACCTGACCTGGGCGTCGTTGATGTCGTTGATCCTGGTGTCGATGGACGTTCCGCCCGCCACGTTCCTGGTGATCTGCACCTCGGAGGTCTTGCGGAGGTTCGCCCTGTACTTCTTGTTGAGGTAGACGACGGTGCCCGCCTCCATGCCGGAGCCGTCCCTGACGGCGTCCACGACGTCCTCGATCTTGGCGAGGATGTTGGAGTTGCTGGGGGTGAAACCGTACTCGACGTTCTCCCCTGCGATTCCCGCCTGTGCGGCCCTCGCGATGCGGATCTTATCGATCTCGGGTGTGACCTTCATCCTGACGAACTCGCTCATGGTGTAGGTCGCGGTGGCGGTGCCCCCGGACTCGGCGACGTCGACCTCGTCGAGGAGGAACGTCCTGGCCCTGTCGTACTCGAGGCGGTAATCCTCCCAGGTCAGGTTGACGGAGCCCTCGGGGTATCCCTTGGCCCTGTCGTAGTTTCCGAGACCGTCCATGTCGATGGTCCCGAGCGAGATGGTGCCCGCCTTCTTGCCGATGGCGTTGACGATCCTGGGGTCCGCCGCCATGGCGCCGGTGATGGATGCCTCTGCGATGATCTCGTCCATGACCTCGGGCAGGGCGAGCTTGATCGCCTCGAGGTCGTTGGGCTGCCCCTGGGGGTAGCTGTATGTTCCTGCTGCCATTCTCACAGTCCTCCCTTAACCGGGGGCAGTCCTGCGGCCTGGCGCATCATCTCCTTCAGGGCCTCGTGGGACGTGGGTGCGGTCTCGGGTGCATCGGGTGCCCCCGTCCTGACCCTGTCCGCGAAGAGCGCGTTCGCACGCTCGGACGATGCCCTGTCGAGTGCCTTGATGGCCCTCGCCGTCGCCTCGTCGTCCGCTCCCAGCACGATCTCCGCGAGATCCCTGGACAGGCCCACGGCCTCCAGGTCCCTCTCGGCCTGTGCGATGCGGAGCGACCTCTCCGCCTTCTCCGCGCGCTTGGTCAGCTCCGCGAGCGTCTCGTCCATCTCGGCCTTGGCGCGCGCTTCATCGTCCAACCTGCTGCGCTCGAGCTCCTTCCTGTGACGGGTCTCCATGTCCTTGATGATCGAGTCGTACTTCGACTTCACCTCGTTGATGCGCTTCGACATGGTGTCGTTGATGAACGCCTGCTGTGCCTCGGTGAAGCTGTCCGCCGCCCCGGTCTCGGTCTGGTTACCCTCTGTGTTCGATGCGTCTGCCACGGTTTACCCTCCGTTATGGTGCATGACCCATCGTTAACGGTGTTTATAAACGTTGTTTAAGATTTGACCGTGGAGAGGGGAGGATTGAGGGGTTCCGAAAAGAGGTCACGTGTTAACCCCGATGTGGTAAACACGAGTTAAAGCTTAAGAATGAGCGAAATCATAGGGCTCTCGGACCTGTTCCCAGCAGGCCCGAGAAAAAATTGGAGGTGAATGACCTATGTAAGAGGCGAAACACCCGCGAGCGGAAGCAGTGCAGACTCCACGGATGCGATCGATCGTTTCTGTCCGAAGTCAGCACCGCGAACGAACACATGACCGGTCCGGTCCGTATGCATCAGCGTACGCTCTACATCCTAATCCGAACAGGGATAGATTAAGGTATTGCTCCGGGCAGGTCCGATCCGGATCGAGGAGGTGATACCATATCCGGTACAGGAAAGGGATCACAGGTCGTGATCCGTGTGACCATACGCGTCCGCGTCGAAGACGGCACGGTCGTGGAGATCACCGTCTCCATATCGTAATGGCGACCTTCCGAACACGATGTCTCAAAGCGGGGGCGGAAGCCCCCGTACACCACTTTTCAGGACCTCATGGGCGGGTCGACCATCGCCAGCCTCTCCTGCTTCCTCTCGGTCCCGTAGATCCTCTCCCACGCGTCGTACCCCATGTCGTAGGGCACGGTGGCGGTCCTCCCCTCCGAGTCCCTCGCCGACCTCCTGAGCGCCGCCCTGTACTGCTGGGGGATGACCTGCCGGATCCTGCACCGGCAGTTCGGGTGGAAGGTGGGTCTGACCGCCTTCGGGTCGTCGAACCTGTAGCGCTTCCCGTCGTACCTCCGGCAGATCGGGCACAGCCTCTCGTCCAGCGTGCAGGCGACCTCGTACTCCTCGATCCCCAGCTCCCTCAGCTCGCGCTCCTCCGCGTCGACCGCCGCCTGGGCTATGGTGGTGCGGACCAGCCTCCTGGACTTCCACCTCTCGGTCGCGGTGTACCCGGACACGTCGCGGGCGATGTCCTCGGGCCTCCTCCCGGAGAGCATCCCGGCGGTGACGATCTCGCGCACCCCCTTCATCTGCTCCACCGAGTACAGCTTCACAAGGTCGTAGACCCCCGTCCCCCTGACCACCTGCTCTATGGCCCTCTCGTTGGGCATGTCCCATCTGATGGCCACGCCAACCTCCCTGGAGACCGAGTACGCCGTCCTCCTCGATGCGGCCTGGACGGTCCTCCCCGCCGCCCTGCGCACGGCCTCCTCGGCGGACTGCTGAAGGCGCTTGGCCGCCAGCCTCTGCGCCCTGTCGACCGCCTCCTTGCGGGTTATGCGCCAGTTGTACGCGGCCGAGGACAGGCGGGTGAGCTCCTGCGTCCTCCAGGGCTCGTCGAGCCTGCGGGCGGCCCCGATCAGCACCGCCCTGTCCTTCGGCTCGATGTACCCCGCCATGTACTCCCTCGCCTCCCGCCGGTCCGCGAACCCCCCCTTCGCGGTGTAGGTGGAGAGGATGGCGGCGATGTCCTCCCTGAGGTGCCTCGCCGCCGTCCCCGTGGCACGGGCGTAGAGTGCGGAGGCCAGGGCCACCGGGAACATGTAGTCCATGGTGGCCTCGGTGTTCTCCCTCTCCTCGTCCTCAGAGGGCATCCTCGTCCTCCGGGACCTCGCCCTGCGACCTCAGACCCTGCATCAGGATGTCCTGCTCCATCCTCGCCTGCCTGTCGCTCTCGGCCTGCCTCTCGGCCTCTATGCGCCTCTCCTCCTCCTCGATGTCGTCCACGTAGGGGACGCTCTCCATGGCGGTCCTGCGGGAGATCACGCCGGCGTTCAGGTAGTTGGAGAGGACCTGCGACTCGGTGAGCAGGTCGGCGGGCAGGTCGAAGCGGAAGGTGATCCCCATGTGGTCGATGTCCGCACCGTCCTCGCCGAACATCGCGTAGGAGTAGAGCTTGCACCTCCTGCGGAAGCCCGCGTCGAACTCGGAGACCACGGACTGGGCCAGCGTGTTCAGGCCCTGCAGCTTGAGCTTGATGGCCACCCCGGACGCGTTGCCGGCGAAGGCCTCGTCGGTCAGGTCGGGGATGCGTGCGATCTTGTGGATCTGGGAGACGACGGAGTCCGCCAGGACCTGCACCCCCGCCTCGTCGAAGGTGATGGTGAGGTAGTCCAAATCCGCGTCCCTCGGGATGCCGATGTAGGTCTGGTCCATGACGGTCTGGAAGGTATCCTCCACCTCCTCCTGCGTGTCCCCCATGTAGAACCCCCTGGACACGATCACAGCGTTGGCGAACCTCTCCTTATCGTGGATCCTGCTGGAAAGCAGGGAGTTGACGGCCTTCTGCAGGTCCAGCACGGGCTCGAAGTCGCCCATGCCGTCGGGGTTGTTCCTGTACTCGGTGATGGGGACGCGGTCGAACCCGTGGGGCCTGGGCTCCTCCACGGGGGCGAAGAAGCCCGCGCCGGTGTCGAGCCTGTACCTCGTGACGTTCACCTTGTCGTACACGTCGAGGTAGTGCTCCTCGTCCCCGTCGTCGTCCACGAACCCGTAGTGGATGGCCCCGAACACGGAGTCGGGGTCCAGCGTCTGGTCGTAGGCCACGAACGTGTCGAAGGGGGACGACTCCACCGACTTGGGCACGAGCCTCCCCGTGGGGACGCCCCTGCCGTCCCTCTCGGCCTCCTGGAAGGCCACCTCGTAGGCGACCCCGTACCTGCTGAGGGTGTTCACGATCCCCTGGTCCATGCGGGCCTTGGACTGGTACTCGAAGAGGTCCACGATCTCCTGTCCCTTCGGGTCGGGGTCCTGCTCGGTCCCGGCGGAGTACACGGGCGGGATGCCCGCGACGTACGCGCTCTTCAGGTCGCTCACGTGCTTGCAGTAGTTGGCCGTGATGCACGGTCCCTTCTTGGGGTCGGGCCCCACCTTGCCCTCGGTGTACGCCCTCCTGAGCTCCCTCAGACGGGGTATGCGGGCGAGGAACTCGTCATACGCCCTCTTCAACGTCCTGCCGGTGTAGTCCTCCGGCACCCTGATCATGTCGTCGTATCTCATGTCAATCTCTCCAGTTCATCCTCGGTTCGATGAATGCCGTGGTCATGTAACGCGTTTCATCCGGCAGGTCGTCGTCGACCTTCACCGGCTTGTCCTCGGCCCTGCCGGGGTTGGACTCGTCCCAGTGGTATCCGCCCAGTTGGCGGATGGTCTGCTTGCAGTCGGGGGAGATCTTCAGGCGCCCCGTGCTGAGGACGCGGGCCGTGGTGGCTATCCCCTCGAGGACGGACTTGTCGGGGTTCTGGGGCATCCACCTGTTCCTCTCGAACTCCCTCACCAGGGCCTCCCCTCCTCCGCCGTAGTCGATGGTCACGTTGTGCCTGGGGATTCCCCCCAGCTCGTCGGTGATCTCGACGAACCTCCGGAAGTACTCGGCCACGGTCATCCTCGAAGACTCCTCCGGTGTCGCCAGCCACTCCCTCACCTTGTACCACGTGCGAGTGGCGGGGTCGCGCCCGTACCAGCCCATGGCGGTCGGGTGCACGGTTCCGAAGTCGATGGCGGCGTGCGTGACCTTCAGGCCCTCGGGCGGACGTGCGATCTGCTGCTCCCCGAAGAACGGGTAGACCAGCCCCTCCGCGATGCAGCGTTCGCCGAGGATGTACCGCCTGTAGAACACGGACCCCTCGGGGTACTGCTTCTCGAGGGAGCGCAGCATCTCGGGCGTCATCGCGGGGTTGTCCTTGGGGGTGAAATGCCACCACGTGTATCCTCCGAGCTCGGCCCTCTCCTCCTCGTCCATGGCGTCGTAGCGGTCGAGGTAGTCGGTGTATATCCAGTCGCTCGGATGCCCAGGGTTCAGGCTGAAGTAGTGCCTGCGGTCGGCGGAGACGACCGTCCTGCGCAGTGCCTCGGAGACGAACTCCGGGTCGTGCATGTTGACCTCGTCCGCCAGCCATCCGCCGTAGGTGTTACCGCGGATCTTCATGAACGCCCTGATGTCCGCCGCACCCTCCACGATGATCTTCTTGCGGAGCCTCCCATGGGGCGTGTCGGCGGTGAAGGTCACCGCACGGCTCTCCCCCACCTTGCGGTACTGCGATCCCGGGATCAGGTTGAGGAGCCCGAAGCGGTCCAGGATGCAGTTCTGCTCGGCGGTCTTCACGGTACGGCCCGAGAGGAGGAACACCGTCTCCGGGGAGCGCACGACGTAGGCGGCGAACGCCATCAGGAGCGTACAGGTCTTCCCGGACCTGACGCTGCCCTCCGCGACCGTGAGGAAGCCCCCTGCGGTCATGCACCCGAGGATCTTGTCGCGGGACTCCTTGACGGGGTGGACCTTGATGTGGAGGGGTTCAGCCTGTGCCATCCTTCCCCTCGCATCCACCTACAGGACGTGTCAGAGCATCCTCTGTACTCCACCCTCTCCTCAACCTCTCGTACAGGGTCTTACGAGGGATTCCGAGCTTGTCCGCCCACTGGGATGCAGTCTTACTCTCCCCTCTAAACTCCAGAATCTTGTTCGTGCTCCTGTTGTTGCCTTGTACGACTTCATCCACCCAACGGCAGTTGTCCGGACTGTAGGGGCCGTCGTTGTCGATGCGGTCCAGGGTGAGCCCTTCCCTCCAACCGTGGGATTCCGACCACTCACGGAAGGCTTGGAAATCATGCCTCCACTCGTCGCAGACGTAGATCCCGCGACCGCCGTACTGATGGTAGTTTATCGCCTTCTCGTAGTAGCAACGCTTGATCATGCCCTTGTAAAGTTCGTAGAAGCGAGTATATGCGCCTCCGTGTGTGGTCTTTGCTTTGGCAAGGTGCTTTGAATGGTATTCGCACGAACCACAGGTCACGGTCTGTCCTGATACCACTTTAGATTTGGATATGGACTTCTCAACTCCACAGTCACATCTAAACACCCATTTCGTGCCACAGGACGGGTCGGGGTGGAGGGCGGTGAGGTTATGGAACCTCTCACCTTCCATCACCTTGGAGTTTCTTACATGGCATCCGCATGAGTGCCTGTACTTTGACCTGAGATTGTTGGAACCCACTTCGACAATATTGCCGCAATCGCATTGGCAACGCCAGACGATGTAGCGGTTGACCCTCTTGTCCGTCCTCTCCAATACGGTCAGCATGTCGAATCTCTGACCTGTCAAATCGTTATTGCTCATTTCCTACCTCCATCTCCTCGAGTCTGCGGATCTCCTCTGCGAACACGTCCAGCGGACTCACCACGGATATGTCCTCCTCCTGCTTGTCCAGTCCTCCCCATGCGCCCGCCTGCTTGGAGACCTGTGCGAGGAGCTTCAGGTACTGGACCTCCGCCCATGTGCGCTTGCTCTCGTCCTCCTGCAGCGATGCGCGGAGGAAACCCTCCTGTGCCCGCTTCACCACGAAGTCCATCGTGGAGCGTGCGGTCTCGGCCATCGCCTCCCTCCCCCTGTCGGTGTGGTCGGGTGTGGTCGGTTTCGTGGTCGGTGTGGTCTGGTCGACCACATCCGTGGCCGACTGCTTATAGTCACGCGCGTGCCCGTCCGCGCGCACAGGTGTCTTTTCCGACCGTTCCTTCCATGCCTTGCGCATGTTGTTTATCGCTGTCTTGGAGACTCCCGTCTCCTCGACGATGACCCTTGTCGGGACGTTCCTGTGGAACATCGCGTAGATGCGTCCCCTCGTCGCCTCGTCAAGTGGCGCGGCCAAAAACTCCACCCTCTGATCTCACGGTTTACCCTCCGTTATGGTAGGGTTCCTATCGTTAACGGTGTTTATAAACCCTGTTTAAGATTTGCATGTGAAAACACAGGGCGGACCGTTAGAGGACAGGATCTGAAAGCCGAACGAATGACACGCTCAGGGCGCATGTCGGAATCCCATGTGAACGCATGCGCCCGCGGTCCGCCCGTCATGGGTTAGCGCATCCATGTTATAGAAATGGATCCCCACCAGATCGGCAGGGCATTGGTAAGGTGCTGGTATGTTCCGGCTCACATCAGGCTCATGATCCGGATCATTCCGGGCCTGTTCCTTTCTGGTCCTGATTCTTTGAGCCTGATCTGGAACACGTGGCCTGTCTGAGACCTATGGCCTTCTTGCTCTGGTGCAGGGCCCTCGGATCCTTCGGATCCATAGGGTCGATTTCGCACACATGGCGGAGCCATTCCGTATAGGCTTTCCTGAAGTGATCCGACGAGGCGTCCAGGATCTCCTCTCCGAGGAGGAACGCTTCCGCATGGCGTCTGGCCCTCTCCATCGCCTCCCTGTCCGGTACCAACGGGGTGTACGAATAGTTCTGTGTGGAGAGGGTCTCCTCCCTGAGGGGACAATACTGGCTCAGTTCCGTCGGATCCATACCCGTGTCGCGGAAACCACCCACATTGAAGGTCTTGAGGCGGGAGGCCCCCTCGAAGATCTCCTCCGGATAGGTGCATCCGTAGCCGTAGCGATCCCCCGCGTATGCCATGAAGGGACAGTTCCCGCATCTGTCCACCGTGAACGTCCTTCCGTCGATGACCGTCTGCTTCATCCCTTAACCCTCCTGTTCCATGCATCCCTCAGTTCCAACAGGGAGATATCGTCGAGGACATGGACATCGACTTGGAACCCACATCCACATCTCACGAACGGCTCCGAACAGACATCCCAGCCTCCGAAGGTGCACGTCCTCCCGGATGAGAACTCCAACTTCGTGGAGCCGCAGACCGGGCAGGGTTCGATACCTCTTCTGAACTCTTCGAAGTCCATCATACCTTCCCCGTGCGGATCGCGTACATCGCGGGCAGCACCCCGTTCACGAAGTCGGCGATGGACTCGTCCTCCCCCTTGGACAGGAGGTCGAGGATCAGATCCATCTTCCCGTCGGGGCCACGTGCTCCGCCGACGAGGTACTCCCCCACCTCGTTGATCATCAGGGTTACCTTCCATTCGATGTCGCCCACCTTGCCGGAATAAAACATGTCGTCGTTCATTCGTCCTTCCTCCTGTTGTCGACGGTCACGTTCAGCATGTCCCCCTCCGTCCGCCCCACGACCTTCCACTTGCCGTCCTGCTGGATCTGGGGGAAGGCATCCGCTACGGTCCATGTGCTCTCCGGCTCGGTCGTGATGATCCTCTCGAAGCGCCCGTCGTGGAACCTGTTGTGGATGTTGCGGGTCCCCTCGCACTCCATGACCCTTCCATGCAGCATGAGCTCGACGGCCTGGTTGAACGTGTGGGGGTAGCACTCCGATATCTCACCGATGATGTCGTTCAGGAGCAGGTGTATTATCACCGGTTCCTTGTTCGGTATGCATGTCAGCAGGTTGCCCTCCTCGTCCAGTCTGAACTCGGTCCTATCGAAGTACCCCCTCTCCCATGTGTATAAGGTCTTCCCGTCCAGCAGGGCCTGCATGGCCTCGCGCGCTTTCATCCGTCCTTTCATTCGTCCCCTCTCCTGTTATCCACGGTCACGTTCAGCATCATCCCTTCCCTGATGTGCAGTTCCTTCACGACCCTGCTGGGGACGATAATGAATATGCTGTTTCCTTTCTTCACGGCACGGGCAGAGTAGATCATGTCCATGACCGGTGCTTAATCGACTTCTCGTTTATATTGTGTATTGTAGTCACAGAAAGACCACGATATCCGTCGAATGATGCAGATGTGGTCATTAATGGGTTTTGGTAAAGGGTTTCAGGGCTCGACCTGATGGTTCCAGCACCTCACGGCATCCTCCTCGGTCCTCCCCAGGCACGTCAGCCTCGGGTGCGTCCGACAGTAGACTGTGAATCCCATCCCCTGGTCCATGGGTTCCACCACTGGGACCCTCCGGCACTGGGGGCACGGGACCTTCCTGATCCTCATACCCCTTCCACGCCCATGTTGTTCTTCAAGGTTTCCTCCACCTCGCGGAGGAGGTCCGTGAGGTACTCCACGTCCACGTCGACGACCTTGGAGGGGAACACGACAGCGACCTTCCCCGGGATCCTGGAGGGGAGGACCACGCGGTCCCCCGGCTGGTAGAAGGCGGGATTCATCCTCGGCACAGGGATCTCCTTCCTCTGGATGGAGTTCCCTTTGAACCTGTCCTTGCGGGACACCTGGGCATGTCCGCACGAGGGACAGACGGTTCTGTTCTCGAGGGATTCCACCTCGTACTTCTTCTTGCACATTGTGCACTGCCTGCGCATCGTCACACTCCCCACCTCGCCTTGCCCCTGTCCGTGGACCCGATGCGCCTGATGACGCCGGAGGATGACAGCCTCATGATGTCCGTCTTCGGGATGTCCGTGCCCAGTCCCGCCTTGATCTCGGCGGTGGTGCATCCGGGGTGGTCCCTGATGAACTCGACGATGGGCACCAGGTGGCGCTTGTGGACCATGAAGGACTCGGCGATCACTCCACCACCCGCCACATGCTGGTCTGCTCCGCACCGAACACGGTGCAGCGTCCCCACTCGGATCCGCGGACCCTCTGCTGGAACACGCCCTCGTGGAACCTCGTGCGGGATTCCGGATACACCTCGGACGCGCAGACCCTCCCGTCCAGCATGGCACAGAGGGCCTCCCCGAAGGTCAGGGGGAACGTGTCCTCCTGAGTGGGGAGGAGCAGGATCAGCCCGTCCACCGTGTCGCGGAGGCTCGTGAGCTGCCCGCGGTCGAGCTCCGCGGACAGGCAGTCGACGTCGTCCGTTCCGGGGATCCCACGGCCCACCGCCAGGCGGGGCCCCTCGGGGCCCGGTCCGATGATGATGGTCACCCCGTCCTCCTGACCGTCGTCGAACATCCAATTCAGACCGACCCTGCGGATGCCCGCACCCCCGGTCATTCGGTCCCCCTCCGCATCCTGAGCTCGGTCTGGACCTCGCAGGCGATGTCCTCGGTCAGGTCGTCCAGGAGCGTGTCCATGGCGTCCAGCAGTCCGCGGACCCTTCTCGTGTGGTCGTAGGTCATTCGGACACCTCCTCCCAGTCCTCCGCCAGCATGTCCTCATAACTCGCGAACCATCCGACCACGTGAACGCCGGTCTCGTCGTGAATGTCGATGTGGGGCCCTTCCAAGATCCTGCCTTTCTCGGTGGTTTCGGTTTCCTCGCACAGGAAGATGCAGAACGCTCCGTCCCACCGCCTTCTCGCGAACCTCTTTCCGGGGTTCGCCTTCATTCTCCTTATGACATCTCCAAAATCCATTTTCCTTCCCTCCTGTGTCTTTGAAATGGTTTCGTAAACGATTTCACCGGTCATTCGTATGCCCTCCTGTTCCAGTTTATGAACCTGAGTGATCCGATGAAGTACTATCCGCAGAACCTGCATCCCACGGCTCTGTGGAATACATGGTTGTAAGGAAATTCACCCTTGATTTCCCATTCGCTTGCTTCCCCTCCGCAGAACGGACACGGTTTGAGATCGGTCATGCCCTCACCTTCCTGTTCCATGCGGCGATCGCCCTGACGATGGAATGCCGACGCGGGCCCCGCAGATGGCATCTGGGGCATTTGAACGCGTAGAGGGTCCACAGGTTCCCCCAGGACTCCAACGTCGGCTGGACGCCGTCGCAACACGGCTTCTTGGCGTACGTGCGGGGGTTCATGCGACCGCCCCCGACAGGATGCAGATGGTCAGCCCCATGACGGTCCCGAGGGACACGGCGGACAGGAGCAGCGCGAGGGCGGAGTCCCTCTCGCATGTGTCGATGCGGTCGCCCCTCATGCGGACCACCTCATGGTCGAGCCGGGCCTCCTCTTGGCGGTCCTGCGGACGAACCCCACGTCATGGAGCCGGCGCATGTCATAGGGGCTGATGTCGGGGGAGACGTCGCGCCTGATCTCCCTAGTGGTGCATCCTGGGTGGTCCCTGACGTACTCCAGCACCGGGACCAGATGGGGGTGCCTGGTGAGGAACGCGTTGGCGTACTGCGTCATGCGGACCACCTGCACGCCTTCCC
>JAZODL010000202.1:0-17285 GCA_045596945.1 Candidatus Methanomethylophilaceae archaeon
CCTTCTCCGCAGAGGCCACCTCTGGTCTCTTCAAAGAGGTTTTCGGAGACCTTCCTGAATTCAGCCAGCCCATGCAGTACGTCGCTGCTGAGGCAAAGAAGGTGAAAAAGAAACTGTGAGGTTTTGAAATGTCGGATCCTAAAGCCCCAGCCGCAGATTACGCAGGAAAGCCTCTTCCCGAGGTCCAGATAATGACCAACCGTCTCCTCAGCGCTGAAACGACGGAAAAGGTCCTGAACGCACTCGATGTTATTCCTAACATCAGACAGATCAACATGACCGGTGAGAGCATACCCAGGATGATCAACAGTGGTCCCGCCAAGGGTATGGCCAACAACCACACCGAGCACCAGACCATCACGGTCGGTGGAAGGGAGGTCGAGCTGAAGTATCTGGTCGGAGCGTTCTACATCGAACTGGATGTCGAAGACGAGGAGATCCTCGATGTAAGGCTGGAGCAGATCAAAGCCGCTTGCAACGAGCACATCGAGCACGGCTACAATCTGCAGGTCGGCAGGTATTCGAAATACAAACCTACACTACATGATTACAGGAGTGCATAATTATGGCATACAAGAGACAGTTCTACCCTGGAAGCTCCGTACCCGCCAAAAACAGGCGCAGGTACATGGACCCCAAAGTCAAACTGAAGAAGCTTCGTGACGTCGCAATGGATGATGTCGTTAGGATCATGGGACACAGGAACCCCGGAGAGGACTACAAGTCCATCCACCCCCCGATAGAGGAGGGCAAAGAGCCTGAGTGTCCCATCAGGAAACTGGTCGTCCCCATCGAGGGAGCCAAACACGGAGACCGTGTTAGGTACATCCAGTTCACCGATTCCGTCTACTTCGCACCCATCTCTCCTTACCAGAGGGCATGGATGTACCTCTCCAGGTACAGGGGAGTCGACACCGGAACCCTTTCCGGAAGGCAGATCATCGAGGTCCGTGAGAGAGACCTCGAGGTCATGGCAAAAGAGATGATCGACAACGAGACCTTCGACCCCGCACTCACCGGAATCAGGGGAGCTACCGTTCACGGACACTCCTGCCGTCTCGATGAGAACGGACTCATGTTCGACGGATGGCAGAGGTACGTCTGGGACGACGAGAAGAAAGAGGTCGTCTACGTCAAGGACCAGGTCGCAATCCCCCTCGACAGGAGGATTACCGTCGGTAAGCCCGACACCATGGCCAACCTCAGGAAGAAGACCACCATCTTCAGAGCAGACGGCGTTGACATGAGAGATGACAAAGAGGTCACCATGTACGGACTCAGGATCCACAAACTGAGGACCCTTGGTGGATACCAGCCCTGGAAGGTTAAGGGAGAGTGATTACCATGGCAGGAAAAGAGAAGCTGTTCATGGACGCATGCAAGAAGAAATTCAAGGAAGAGCCTACCGACATCTCCACCAAGTACTACTGCTACGGTGGATGGAAGCAGTCCAAGTCCAAGGTCGAGTTCCAGAAGACCGCAGACGAGATCGCAAAGAAGCGTGGAGTTCCCATGCTCAACGAGGACATCGGAGTTCCTCTCGGACAGAGGTCCTGGATGCCCTACCAGCTGTCCCACACCGACATCTACGCAGAGGCAGACGATCTGCACTGCGTGAACAACTGTGCAATCCAGCAGGCATGGGACGACATCAGGAGGACCATCCTCGTCGGACTCGACTCCCCTCACCAGACCATCGAGAGAAGGCTCGGTAAGGAGGTCACCCCCGAGACCATCAACGCATACCTCGAGACCGTCAACCACACCGTTCCCGGTGGAGCAGTCGTTCAGGAGCACATGGCAGAGGTCAACCCCGCACTCGCTTGGGATTCCTACGTCAAGGTCTTCTCCGGAGACGACGAGCTCATCGACGAGATCGACTCCAGGTACGTCCTCGACATCAACAAGCTCTTCCCTGCAGAGCAGGCAGAGCAGCTGAAGGCAGCCGTCGGAAAGACCCTCATGCAGTCCGTCCGTGTCCCCACCATCGTTGGAAGGCTCATGGATGGAGCAACCGTCTCCAGGCACGCAGCAATGCAGATCTCCATGGCATTCATCTCCTCCTACAAGCTCGCAGCAGGAGAGGCAGCCATCGCAGACTTCGCATACTCCGCAAAGCACCAGTCCCTCAACATGGGAACCATGATGCCCGCAAGGCGTGCAAGGGGACCCAACGAGCCCGGAGGAATCCCCTTCGGATACATGGCAGACATTGTCCAGTCCGACCGTGTCTACCCTGACGACCCCGGACGTGCGGCACTCGAGGCAGTCGCCCTCGGAGCAGCCATCTACGACCAGGTCTACCTCGGTGGATACATGTCCGGAGGAGTCGGATTCACCCAGTACGCTACCGCAGCATACACCGACAACATCCTCGAGGACTACGTCTACTACGCAATCGACCAGATCAAGGACAGGTACGGAGGATTCTGCAAACTGGACCCCTCCAACACCGACGAGATCATGAAACTCGGTGACGACATCAACGCATATGCTCTCGAGATGTACGAGAGGTACCCCGCTGTCATGGAGACCCACTTCGGTGGATCCCAGAGGGCAACCGTCGCAGCAGCATCCACTGGAATCGCTGGTGCAATGGCAACCGGAGTCGCAGATGTCGGTCTGAACTGCTGGTACCTCTCCATGCTCCAGCACAAGGAGAGGACCGGAAGGCTCGGATTCTACGGATTCGACCTCCAGGACCAGTGCGGTTCCGCCAACTCCTACGCATACAGGTCCGATGAGGGTCTCCCCGCAGAGGTCCGTGGACCCAACTACCCCAACTACGCAATGAACGTCGGTCACCAGTCCGGATACACCGGTATCCCCAAGGCAGCTCACGTTGCCCGCGGTGACGCATTCACCTGCAACCCCTTCGTGCGTGTTTCGTTCGCTGACCCTGCACTGGTCTTCGACTTCGCAAACATCACCAAGGAGATCGGACGCGGAGCCCTCAGGGAGTTCGTGCCCGCCGGTGAGAGAAGCGCTGTCATCAAAGGATGATCACCTTGAAAAACGGAGACATCTTGAAGTACTTGCCCACATCGACGGTTGGCAAGGTGCAGGACATCAGGGAGGAGAACGGTGTCGTCTGGGTCAAACTTGACTTCACCGGACTCTACTACGATTCCACGTACCTCGTCCCGGCGGATGCGTCCGAGTACATCGAGGTCTCCTTCAAGGAGCGTTCGGCGTACGAAGGAGGCATGAGATCCATCGAGGATATCAGGAAGGAGTCCGAAGAGGTCGACATCTCTGAGTTCATGCCCTCCGGAGGCGGATAAACCCCTTACCCAAACCCCTTACCCAACCACATTCCCCTTTTTCCAGCCCACTTCGTTCCGAATCCCGATGAGTGTCCTCCCCTCATGTGTCCAACATGAGACATGTTGTACACATCCCCGTCTGACGGTTGATTAAAACGGTCCGAACGGGGACTAAGAGGTGTTCAGGGAGGCTTAAGTAGGGTCCGTGGCTGATGGTTCCATGACTTCCAATGAAGTAGAACCGTTCACACCCAATGCGGTGACCCTGTCGACGATCCTGCTGTCGTCCATGGTCATCCTCATGGGCGCGGCGGTCGTGGCCCCGGCCATCGAACCCATCGCCCAGTACTTCGGTGTGACGGACAGTTTCACCAAATCGCTCGTCGTCAGTCTCCCCTCGCTCTCCTGTGCCATCACCGGGTTTGCCATGGGGTACCTGGCCGACAGGCTCGGTAAGGTCAAGGTGTTCTTCGGGGCACTCGTCATCTTCACCGTCACCGGTGCTGCCGGTTTCTTCGCACCCACCTACGAGGTGCTCCTCATCCTCCGCTTCCTCCTGGGGATCGGCATCACCGGTATCTCGCTCACAACCACCGCCCTCATCGGCGAGTACTACTCCGGCATGAACCGTGTCAAGGTCATCGGGTACCAGTCCGCTGCCATCGGTGTGGGGACGCTCATCCTCGAGACCCTCGGAGGTGCCATGGCCGACATCGGCTGGGCCTACCCCTTCCTCGTCTACCTCATCGGTCTCCCCATCCTCGTGATGGGGTTCGTGTCCATCAGGGACCCCTCCAGGATCGTCAGGTCGAACGAGCAGGCCGGCACAACGCCCGAGCTCGAGATCCCCGACAAGGGCAGGAGGATCCTGATATGCTATCTGGTGGTGTTCATGGAGATGTTCCTGATGTTCTCCGTTCCCATGAACTTCTCCGCCTACGTGTCGGAGCTGGGTGTCAACTACACGATGTGCGGTCTCCTCATGGGTACAATGGGAGTGTCCCAGGGTGTCTTCAGCATCCTGTACTCCCGCAGGGCCAGCAAACCCTCCGAGTTCAGCGCGTACGCGATAGCGTTCCTGCTCATGGCCGTGAGCCTGTTCCTGCTCTACATCCCTGTGATCTACGTGACGTTCGTCAGCATGGTGTTCATGGGATGCAGTCTCGGTCTCCTGATGCCCACCGTTATCTCCCAACTCTCCCTGTACTCCACCGCAAAGACGTCCGGGAAGGTCATGGGAGGCTACTCCGTCGCACTCAACCTCTCCAACTTCGTGTCCACGGTCGTGTTCGCCATCATATTGGGGATCTTCGGATCTTTCTTCACGACATATGCGTTCGCAGGGGCCCTCGGTGTCGTGATGTGCATCCTCTCCCTCGTTCTGAGGGCATGTCTCGGTGCACCCTCCGTCGAGGACGATGTGTCAGGATCTATCGAGGTCCCCCTCATGTACAGCAGCATCATGGTGGCCACCGACGGCAGCGAGGGCGGGATGTACGCCATCAGGAACGCCGTGGCTGTCGCCAGGAGGAACTCCGCCCATCTCACAGTCCTCTACGTGTCCGATCCCGAGGACTCCAGCATCATCGGCAATATCGCGACCGTGGATGACCTGCAGGTGGTGGGAGGGGAGATCGCACACGCCGCGTTCGACAGGGCGAGGGAGATGGCGGCCGACATGGGTGTCGTGATGAGCACCCAGGTCCTCAGCGGACGTCCCGCCGACGTCATCGTGTCCGAGTCCGTCAGGTACGATCTCATCGTATGCGGGTCCCTCGGACGTACGAACACCGAGAGGGTGCTGATGGGCAGTGTCGCCGATTCCGTCGTGCGCAAGGCGAGGTGTCCCGTCCTGGTATGCAGGAACAGGTCGTCCTGAATGGCAACGGGGGACATCAGCCCCTTGAAAACAAGGTAAACCGGTCGGCCCGGGACCGGGCCGACCATCTTTCTCAGAGTCTGTTGAATGCGACCAGGACGGAGGCAATCTTGGGGTTGTCAGTGATCCCGTAGTGGTTCTTGATCATCAGGTCGCTGGTGGGTGCGGGACTGCAGGACACGACGTCGCAGCATCCGTTGCCCTCGTTGAGTTCGGGGAACGATACGGGGGGCATGACGAACTGCTCCCCGCCGGTGGATTCCACGAGGGGGAAGAGGACGAAACCGTCGGACAGCCAGACGACGTCCTCCCTGTTCTCGTACTTCTTGGCGGTGAAGGGGAAGACCTCCTCGCCGATGACGTTCCCGTTGTGGGACACGAGGATGACGGTGGGTTCCGGCGGGGGCCTGAACCTGGGGTCCTTCACGATGCATATGACGCTGTCGCGCTCCAGGGCCTGTTTGAATCCCTGGTTGTCGACCTCGATGTTGCCCATGGCACGCACCTTCGCCTCCTCCTCACGGAGTTTCTCGAGGATCTCCCTGTCGAGGTAGAAGGCGTGTATGACCCCTCTAAGACTACGTATTAGTTCTAACTGCGAATCTCCAGGTGCGTTCACATCGGCTGGCATGAGGTGCAAAAAGAGGTGTGGATTAAAAATGTTTCACGGGGTTTCCCCCCGTATCACTCATCGATGAAGGTGATGGAGCAGTCGCGCTTGAGTCCGAGTCCCCCGGCGACCTCGAGTGCCTTGACTATTCCGGCGGGGACGGGGCACGCGGTGTGGGGTATGGCATCGTTGGCCAGTTTGTAGATCTCGGACTTGTGGAACTCTGCCTCGACCTCCGCGTAAGGGCTGAGGGGCTCGAGTTTCCAGGACATCCTGAGCACGTTGGGGCAGTCGCTCTTGACATCGAGTTCGACGAGGCCCATGTCGTTCTCCTTCGCGGTAATGATGGTCTTCATCTTGCAGACGCCGGCATCGACACATACTTTGCACTCACTCATTTTCATCACTTCTGAGTCTGATAAGGTTGTTGACCCCTGCCATCGAACGAATGTCCACGACACCGATAGCGGCGATGATACGGTTGTCCAGTTCGATAGGGGTGACGATGACCCTTATCCCCTTGTACGGGCCGGCAGTGGCGATCTTGCGGATGGTCGTACCAGCATTTATTACTTCTTCGAGGACCGGACCGTTGTACGCGTTGTCGATAACCGCCCCGTTCTCTATCCTTATCCCCAGGTTGTCCCTGCTCTTGGCACACACCGGGAGTCCGCCGACCAGGTCGTGTATCGCGAAGGCGAGGGAGATCATCTCGTTGGCTGAGCTGCGGGAGGACAAGATGTCCTTCAGTTCCCTGTTGAACTGGAAGCCCCCCATGATCGTCAGGCCGGCCATGACCGCCCCGATCTCCGCCATCTCGCGGGTGGGTCCGGTGCCGATGATGACCACGTCGTCGTTCTTGAGGCTGAACACCGACCTGACCTTCGACTCGATCTCTGGTTCGACTGGGAAGTCGGATCCGGGGAAGATCAGCTTGCCGTTGGAGTAGACGAGGGTCGTCGCACCAGTCGCACCGGATTTGATGGCCGCATCCCTCTCCTCGCATCCGTACCTGACGTTGCGCGCCATGCGGGGGACACGGACCGCGCAGTCCTTGTCGCCGATCGTCAGGTCGCTTATTGACACGTCGGCGACGTCCATGTGCATGGTCTTCTTGAACTCGGCACCCTTGGCGGTGAGGCTGATCCCGCTCTTCCCGATGGAGATCAGGTTCTGCTCCTGGATGATGGAGAGGATGGTCCTCGTGCTTCCCTCGCCTATGCCCAACATGGCGGACAGTTTCTTCCTGCCAACGGATGTCTTCTCATCCAGGCATTCGAATGTCTTCCACATGTGGTAGTCGTTGAATTTGGGTATCGGTCCCCCGAGTTTCGATGGACGGACAAGCATATGGATGTATCATATATCCATCATAAAAACCTTTATCACCCGGGACCAGGTTTAACGGTGTTCAATATTAACGGCACTATACCTTGGACGTGTTCCCAGATAGTTTAAATTGTAGCAAATTGTCCGCGGGACATGGTCAGAGAGTCGGTCGATTTATTGGTAATTGAGAATGTATCGAAGTCGTTCGATGGAAGGTGCGTCCTCAAGAACGTCAGTGCCAAGCTGAGCACTGGCAAGATTCTGGGACTGATCGGTAAGAGCGCCGCCGGTAAGAGCGTGCTCATCCACATGATCAGGGGGAGCGAGGAGTACGCCCCCGACGAGGGTCGTGTGATCTACAACGTCAATCGCTGCCGCAAGTGCGGCGACCTCGACCTCCCGTTCAAGGGGGTCCCCTGCGGCAAGTGCGGAGGGGAGACGGAGACCCTGTCCGTCGATTTCTGGTCGCTCAAGGAGAGCGATCCCCTCAGGCAGGCCGTGAAGGCGCACGTGGCCATCATGCTCCAGAGGACGTTCGCCCTCTTCGGGGACAGGTCCGTCATCGAGAACGTCATGGAGGCCATCCCCGAGGACGTCCAGGGCGACGCACGCGTGAACCGTGCCATCGACATGCTGAAGCTGGTCAACATGACCCACAGGACGACCCATATCGCCAGGGACCTCTCCGGAGGGGAGAAGCAGCGTACCGTCATGGCCAGGCAGCTCGCCAAGGAGCCCCTGTTCTTCCTCGCGGACGAGCCCACCGGTACACTCGACCCCACGACCGCCGAGACGGTCCACCAGGGCCTCATCGACTACGTCCGCGACAACGGCATATGCATGGTCTTCGCATCCCACTGGCCCGAGGCCATCACCAGGATGGCGGACGAAGCCATCCTCCTGGATGCAGGCGACGTCCTCATGCAGGGTGAGCCCAAGGGCATCGCGGAGGAGTTCATGAAGGATTACCACTTCGAGAAGAGCCAGGTCAGCAACCTCGGTGAACCCCTCATCGTCCTCGACGATGCCAAGAAGCACTACTTCTCCGTCGTCAGGGGTGTCGTCAAGGCCGTCGACGGCGTGTCCTTCGACATCAAGGAGAGGGAGGTCTTCGCCCTCGTCGGGTACTCCGGAGCAGGCAAGACAACCACGTCCCGTATGATCGCCGGGATGAGTCCCGCCACCGGCGGTTCCGTCAAGATCAAGATCGGTGACGACTGGGTCGACATGTCCGAGAGCGGATTCTCCGGGAAGGGGAGGGCAACACCCTACATCGGGTTCCTCCACCAGGAGTACACCCTGTACCCGTTCGACACCGTCCTGCAGAACCTCAGCACCTGCATCGGCATGAAGATGCCCGCGGAGCTCGCGAAGGTCAAGGCCATCCAGGTCCTCCTGAGTGTCGGTTTCCCCAAGCAGGACATCGAGAAGATCCTGTACTCGTACCCCGATTCCCTGTCCGTGGGTGAGTGCCAGAGGATCGCGTTCGCACAGGTCCTGATCAAGGAGCCCCGTATCATCATCCTCGACGAGCCCACCGGTACGATGGACCCCATCACGAAGACGATCATCGCCAAGTCCGTCGTCAACGCCAGGGAGACCCTCGGCGAGACGTTCGTCGTGGTGAGTCACGACATGGACTTCGTCATGAACTGCTGCGACCGCGCCGCGTTCATGAAGGGCGGAAGGGTCGTTTCAATAGGGGATCCCGAGGTGGTCCTCGAGGAGTTCGGTATGGAGCCCGTACCGGAAGGTGAATGAAGTTGAAGCAGAAGATGGGAAGGCACCTCAGCTTCGTGGAGTGCAGGGAGTCGATGGGCCTCGGTGTCGGAGGGGGTCTCGCCCAGAGGGCGACCATCTCCGAATCGGGCAGGGACGTCGTGGCTATCGCCATGGGTCCCGGCAGGAGGCACATCACGAAGCCGGTGTGCGAGATAACGTACGCCCTCCGTGAGGAGGGTATCGACACCAGCGTCCTCGTCGTCAACGCGGGGTCCGGTGTCCCGGCGGATGCCCCGGACATGACCACAGGGTCCTACTTCGGACTGGATCCCATAGAGGTCGAGAGGATCAGGCAGTACAAGGTCGCGCTGATCCACCTGGGCAACGTCCGCATGCACATAGTGTACAAGGCCAGGCTGATCCTCAGGAACGTCGGCATACCCGCCATCGTGGTGGCGCAGTGCCCCGTGGACTTCGAGGACTTCGCTGCTGTCGGTGTGAGGACCTCCGTGGTCATGCCCCCCGAGGACAAGATCCAGACGAAGGGCGAGATCGTCCACATCGTCACCGGTGTCGTCAGGGGCGTCACCTGCACGCAGGACAAGCTGGACGAGATCGTGTCTAAGGTCCAGTCGATGCTGCCGGAGCGTGGTTGAGTGAAGGTCGTAGTCAACGGAAAGGAGAGGACGGTGAGGGCGGGTTCGACCCTGAAGACCGCCGTGTCCGGGGAACCCTACGTCAAGGGCACCCTGGTGTCCGTCCACCTCTCGGAGGAGAGGGTGATCAGGGAGACCCGCGATTTCGAACTCGAGACCGACCGCGGGACGATGGTGATGCACCTCAACGACTCGCCGGAGGCCGAGATGTGGAGGACGTCGCTCATAGACAGGATGACGGGGATCAACGCCAGGTGGGTCACCCACGACATAGCGGCGTTCGGATCGTTCCCCACGGACCTGGGGGTGGACAGGGGCGAGCACATGTACAGGATGTACGACTGCTTCCTCTCGCTGGGCGGTTTCGACAACCACACCACCTACCTCATGATAGCCAGGGACAACCACGTGGGGTCCTACGGCGCCGGACCCGCGGTCATCGGCAGGATCACCGTGGGCAGGCACCTCCTGGACCAGATCCGCGAGGGGGACCATGTGACATCCGTCCGCCCCCTCATGTCCGAGACCAGCACCGAGAACGTCGTCGTCACCAGGGACCTGTCCATGAAGCTCGAGGAGGGCTACAGGATAGAGACCAACGTCGAGATCGACCTCTCCAGGGAGTCCCCCGAGTCCGCCGAGCACGTGCTCGTGCTCACGTCCCACGGGACCATGGACGCCACGGACGTCACCGGCAGCTACATGGCGTGTTCCGACGACCTCGACGTCAAGATCCCCGTGGAGTCCACCGGGATCAGGGACGGCGGCACCGTCACCGTCAGGAACCAGGGTCTCGGGACCGGACGCATACACATCTACAAGGACCGCAGGCAGCTCTCCCCCAACCACAACGTGGCCGGGAGCGTCGTGTCCGGGCGGGCCATCATAGCACAGGCGTCCCAGGGGGATGTCTTCACGGTTACGACCAACCCCGCACGCGCCCTCGCCGTGGGCATGACCCAGGAGGCGGGACGCGCGTTCCTCGAGTCGAGGGGCATAGTGCAGGTGAGGACCGGCGACACGTCCGACGATGCGATCATCGTGGAGCAGAGCCCCGAGCAGACCATGGCGGCCCTGGAGGCCGGACAGGTCGAGACCTTCGGGGTCCCCCGGGAGGACGTCCACAGGATAGAGCTCACGGACAAGGACCCGGCCAGCACCCACTACTTCAGGAAGGTCACCGGACTGAGTCACAAACCGGTCGGGATCCTGAAGGTCCAGTTCACGTTCGAGGGGCTCCCCATGGTCACGTTCTACGGTGACGAGATGAGGGGTAAGAACCTCTATCCGCAGAACCCGTTCAAGAAGGTCAAGCGCGGGGACATCGGTCTCACCAACCAGGCGAGGCCGCACCATGGCCTGATAGGCATCAGGCTGGACGACAGCAAGGACTTCGGCCCCACCGGGGAGGAGCCCTACGGCACCAACATCGTGGGCAGGTTCAAGGGCGACCTGGACAGGCTCATGGAGGGACTGGAGCTGGAGCAGGTCGTCTACATAACGGAGGAGGAACTATGAGCCAGGAGAGGGAGACAAGGCTGTTCATGATATCGCCGAGGTCGATGCTGACCCCGGACCAGCTAGTCCGCATGGTGCACGCTTTCGGCGCCGCGGCGATCGTCAAGGAGACCTGCTACGGGTGCCTCGTGGAGGGATCCAGGGAACTCGTCCTGGACATCCTGTCCAAGGTCAGGGAGTCGTACCCCAACGAGGTGTTCTCGAAGGTGAGGGCGTATCCCTGCAGCGATCCCAGGAGGTGCCGTGCCCAGCACGGGACCAGGCCCGGGTACGCACAGCTGGAGGAGGAGTGGGAGCTCCTCTCCAAGATACAGTACGGTTTGGAGAACATAGAGAGGGGTGCCAAGTACGAGGCTCCGGCCGAGAGGAAGCGCATCCCCGTAAACGATTTCAAAAGGATTTGCGAGGTGCAGTGATGAAGATCTTCATAGACCCGCCCAACAGCCTCGTGCTGTTCGATCTGGTGGAGAGGTTCGGACACGAACCGCTCAGCGCCATGGCGGCCATTCAGGAGAGGGTGGACAACCTGGAGGTTGACATGCCGCCCATGAACGTCACCCTGGACGACGTCGTCAGGGGACTCAAGTACGCCGGAGTGGAGGTCCCCTCCGGAATCAGGGGGAGGCTCGCCGTCTGGGGTCCCCTCATAGAGGAGGCGGATGCGGCCATCATCATGGACGACTGCCCCTACAGCTTCGGTTGCGTCGGATGCGAGCGCTCCAACCTCATGGTGAAGTACCTGATCAAGAGGCGCGGCATCCCCACGTTCCACGTGTCGTACCCGGAGACTGACGAGCAGGCGGTGGACTTCGTGGCGCAGACCAGGGAGTTCCTGGAGGGATTGGAGTGACGATAAAGATCGCACAGTTGTCCTGCGGTACCGAGTACAGCAGCGTCCAGTACGAGATCGAGAAGGCGGCCAGGTCCGTCGGGGCGAAGATCGTCTACCCCGACGTCTCCGCGGCGGACATCGATGACGCCGTCAGGAGGTTCGGGTTCAACCCCCGCTCCCCGCAGCTCAAGCTGATGATCGCCAGGGCCGCCCAGCTCGCGGACGGCAAGTACGATGCCGACGCCGTGTTCATAACCACGTGCTTCAGGTGCGCCGAGGCGGCGCTGGTGAGGAACGAGCTCAGGAGGTTCATCCAGGAGAACACCAGGCTGCCCGTGGTCACGTACTCCTTCACGGAGAGGCTCAAGGCGTCCCAGCTCCTGACAAGGATGGAGGCGCTGGTCACCATCGTCACCAGGAAGGAGCTCCTCGCCAGGGAGAGGCAGACCGGCATCACCGTCGGGATCGATTCCGGATCGTCCACGACCAAGGCCGTGGTCATGGAGAACAACAAGATCATCGGCAAGGACTGGACCCCGTCCGGGGACGTCGTGGCGTCCGCCACGCTGGTCCTCAACAACGCGCTGGAGATGGCAGGGATCGAGATGAAGCAGGTGGAGGCCATCGGAACCACCGGCTACGGGCGCTTCACCCTCGGGGACCACTTCAACGCGAAGCTGGTCCAGGAGGAGCTCACGGTCAACTCCAAGGGCGCCGTGTGGCTCGCCGACAAGCAGAGGGGCGAGGCAACCATCATCGACATAGGCGGTATGGACAACAAGGCCATCACCGTCCGCGACGGTGTCCCCGACAACTTCACCATGGGCGGCATCTGCGCCGGTGCGTCCGGCAGGTTCCTCGAGATGACCTCCAAGAGGCTCAAGATCGAGGTCACACAGCTGGGTGCGCTCGCGGACCAGGGGAACTGGAGGAACGCCAAGATGAACTCCTACTGCTCAGTCTTCGGTATCCAGGACCTCGTCACCACCCTCGGGGAGGGGAAGAGGTTCGAGGACGTCGCCGCAGCGGCGTGCCACTCCGTCGCCGAGCAGGTCTACGAACAGCAGCTCCAGGAGATCGACGTCAGGCGCCCGATCATCCAGGTCGGCGGCACGTCCCTCATCTCGGGACTCGTCACCGCCGTCGGGGAGGTCCTGGGCGAGAGGCCGATCGTCCCGCCGGACTCCCAGTACATCGGTGCGGTCGGCGGCGCGCTCCTGAGCTCCGGACTCCTGTGAGGGGATCAGATGGAGATAGAGGTGACAGGGGACGAGCAGTACGGTTCAGACGTCTACTCGAAGCTGTTCGAGGAGATCATGAACGACCTCAACAAGGCCGTCCTCATCGACAGGGTGAAGCTGGTCCTGAGACCCTCGGTCCCCCTGTTCGTGTTCTCGATCGCCCTCAGGGCGGAACCCGGAAGCAAGAGCATAGCCGACGTGTCCACCGTGAGGATGGAGTCCACCGGTGTGCACGTGACCATCACGCAGGAGCGCTACGCCCCCGACATCCTCGCCGCACTCTGGGCGAGGTACGGCAGGTCCAACGTGTACCAGCAGACCCGCTTCGACATAGACGTGACGGGTGCGAAGGAGTCGGACATGGCCGAGATGATCGTGTCCTCCGGGGAGGAGGACAGACGCGAGATCATGGGTGCGATCTGGAGGACGATGCCCGAGGGCATCAAGAACCGCCGCACCCTGGTTGACGGCAACGTCATAACAGTGATCGCCACGGAGGAGATACTCCTCCCGGAGATGGTGCAGGCGGGCCGCGAGGTCCACGAGTCCATGGGGGGTGCAGCCGTTGTTTGAAGTCATGATGTACGACGGGGGCGTCTATCGTTCCGAGGAGCTCTTCGAGATAATCGAGGACGTCGGGGGCGTCGTGCTCCAGAAGAACAGGAGCTCCCAGATGCTGACGGTCATCATGTCCATCCCGGAGGAGGACAAGGAGGCCGTGTCCAAGGTGTGCGTGGACATCGGGGGTGTCGTCAAGGACGTCCCCCTCGCGGGCACCGAGATCGCCGTCGTGGGGCCCACCCTCGGCAGGCACCACATGCCCCATCCGATCTGCGACATCGCCGAGGAGCTCAGACGCTACGGTTCCATCACCGTCGTCATGGGCATGGCGAGGGGCAGGGGGAAGGCCACCGCGCAGATCTCCAGGACGGAGAGGGAGATCGTCGACGAGTACGATGCGGCGATCTTCGTCATGGGCAACTTCAAGAGCTGCGTCGAGGCCAAGGCGGACCTGGTGCGCGACATCCACGTCCCCGTGGTGCTCGTCACCGGACCACAGCCCGAGGGCATAGACGACTGCTGCGAGGCCATAGTCTCCGGTGTGGGCCGCAAGGCCTCCAGGATGAGGACACCTCCCGAGAGGGCCAAGCTGGAGGAGATCGCGGACACGCTCGAGGCGGTCCTGAAGGACAAGAAGAGGAGCCTGGAGGAGGACCCGCTGTTCGTCCACCCGTCCGAGGTCAAGCAGATCCTCGAGAACTACGAACCCATAGACATGTGCCTGAGGCCGGCACCGATGGTGCTCCATCTGGACGGACTCAGGATCAAGATACCCTATTCCGAGCACCGCGAGTACCTGGAGAACGTGATGGTCTACGGTCGCAGGCTCGGGGAGGTGGCCGACATAAGCCCCTCCAAGATCGACGACAGCAGCGTCATCGTCCGCATCAAGACCCGTTCGCAGGTCAGGGACGAGGACCTGAAGGCCGGAAGATGAGGCGTCCGGGAACGTACGTCCTCGTGGCGACCCTGGGCTCCGACACCGTGCTGGATGTCGGGGCCCTGGGCGCCGTAAACCTCATGGCCGGCACGTACTGCTACGTCGGCAGTGCGATGGGCGGCCTGGATCAGCGCGTCTCCAGGCACATCTCGAGGGACAAGTCGGTGCGCTGGCACATAGACAGGCTGACCCTCGCCGCAGACGACGTGTACGCCTATGAGTCGTATCCGGATCCCGTGCCGGAGTGCACCCTGGCGCGCATGGCGTCCGGGAGCGGCATGGTCCCCGCGGTCGACGGTTTCGGATGCTCGGACTGCCGCTGCCGCACCCACCTCTTCCGTGCGGATCCCGGGTCGTTGTCCACCCTGGTGTCGACCGCACGTCTGGCACCCTTCCGCGGCGATGGCGTGCTCTCGTAAAGTTTTATAATACATGCGCGCGTACCTGTGCGCGTAATATCATCCGCTTGTCAAAGCGGGAGGCATTATCATGAAGGCAGTTTGCAAGAACGATGAAATGATGGCCGAAGAGGTCGTCGAGAAAATCGAATCTGTTATGGGAAAGAGGATGAGTGAGTGCGACGGGAAGACCGTCGTCAGGCCCGCCAACGCGGACGAGCTCGGACAGGTCGTCTCCGCGGTCATGTCCAGCGGTGGATCCATCGCGCCCCTCTCGCTGAAGGGGAAGCACGTCGACGTCGACGTCTACGTGGACACGTCCGACATGGCCGACATTGTCAGCATCGACACCACCGCCATGACCGTCAGGGCACAGGTCGGATGCAAGATGAGCGTCATCAGGGAGGCCGTCGCGGCAGAGGGATTCACACTCGGAGCGTTCCCCGCCGGTGAGGACGCCACCGTCGAGGACTGGGTCTACAAGGAGGAGGCCGGAATCGGATCCTACAAGTACGGAACCGTCAAGGACTGCGTCTTCAACGTCGTCGCGGTCGACTACGCCGGATCCGTCATCGAGACCGGATACGACAACATCGGATACTACATGTCCGGTTACAACCTCATCCAGATGCTCACCGCATCCAACGGCAAGCTCGCCATAATCACCGAGGTCACACTCAAGCTCCACCCCGCAGGCGTAACCAAGCCCCTCGCATACGAGGTCGCGGACGCAGCCGGACTCCAGGCGGCCTTCGAGAGGATCGCACAGGAGCCCTCCGTCAAGCCCCTGCACATCTCCTTCTGCGGAAACAAGATCGTCACCGCCTTCCAGGGTGACGAGCAGTTCGTCGATGCGGATGTCGAGGCTCTCGACGCCATCATGGCCGACCTCGGCGCGACAAAGGTCGACGGAGAGGGATCCTGGGCCGGAATCGTCGGATGCGAGTGCGTCGACCCCAAGCTGGTCACCAACTACATCCCCGTGAAGAACCTCGCGGCATACATCGACGCATGCAAGGGAATCGCCGCCTTCGACATCAAGGGTAACGTCCCCGACTGCAGCACCGTCGCCGTCAAGCTCGTTGGAGACGTCGGGGAGGACGCGTACATGGCAGCCGCCGCCAAGGCGGACGAGCTCGGTGGAAGGTCCTCCTGCAGGTGCCACAGCACCTACCGTGACGAGGGCGCCAAGAAGCTCATGAAGAGGATCGAGGGCGGATTCCTGGGCCAGGAGGTCGAGGACGCCAAGGGCCTCGAACGCAAGGTCACCCCCGAGTTCATCGAGAAGCTCAAGGCGGCCATCAAAGCCAAGAACGTCAACACCGGTGCGGTCGACAAGATCATCTACAGCCACGATCTCGCACCCCTCCCCAAGGAGGCCGGAATCGCATTCAACAACATCCCTGACGTCATCGCCAGGCCCGAGAACGCGGCGCACATCTCCGCGATCATGGCCCTCGCGTACGAGTACGGGATCCCCGTCGTCCCCAGGGGTAACGCATCCTGGGGTCTCGGAGGCTGCATGCCCACAGCGGGCGGAATCAGTCTCGACATGACCTCCAAGATGAAGAACATCCTCGAGATCAACACCGAGGAGCGCTATGTGAAGGTCCAGGCCGGATGCACATGGAAGAGACTCCTCGAGGCATGCATGAAGAAGGGCTTCATCGTCGGATCCTACCCCTCCTCGTTCCCCTCCGGAACCATCGGAGCATGGATCTCCACCAACGGAATGGGTATCGGTTCCTACAAGTACGGATCCGCCAAGGACAACATCCTCAACACCGAGATTGTCCTCGATGACGGAACCATCGTCAACACCGGATACGACGGAACCGGATCCTACAGGGCCATGTACAACCTCAACCAGGTCCTCGCAGGTGCCGAGGGAACCCTCGGAGCACTCGCGACCGTCACCTTCAGGATCTACCCCATGGGTGAGATCAGGTGCCTCGCATACGAGTTCGACGCACTCAAGGACATGAACGGCCCCATCCAGGACCTCGTCGCGCATCCCTCCGTCAAGCCCCTCCACGTCGCCTGGTCCGACGCCCTGCACTTCGCCAACCAGCACAGGGCAGGTGTCCACGCACCCGATGTGAAGAACCTGTGGCTCGTCACCCTCCAGGGTGATGAGAAGCACAACGACCTCGAGGAGGCGGTCTTCGATGCCATCGCCGAGAAGGCGGGTGGAAGGAAGATCTCCAGCGAGATCGCCGAGCACGAGTGGGAGGAGAGGTGCTACGAGTTCAGGGCCAGGCAGGTCGGAGTGGGAGAGATCCCCGCCGAGGTCGTCGTCCCCACACATGACTGGGGTACCTTCACCGACGAGT
>JAZODL010000203.1:0-5010 GCA_045596945.1 Candidatus Methanomethylophilaceae archaeon
CGCCGCGATGCGGTGGAAGTTGAAGAACGTCCCGCCGGCGCGCACCACGTCGCCGTGACGCCCCATGAGCTCGAACCTCGGCTCGGCGCGTCCGCAGGGGCACCTCCCGGGGACCCATCTGCCCAGGTCCCCTATGTCGTACCTCTCGGTGCGGCCGTTGACCCTGCGGTACCCGGTGAAGAGCATCCTGCCCACCTCCCCCTCGCCCACCGGCGTGTCGGAGTCGGTGGCGACGATCTCCAGATGCTGTATGTCGGAGTGCAGGTGGTACACGTTCCCCTCACAGCGGGGGCACTGGTACCCCATGGACCCGGTCTCGTTGGCGCCGTACAGTGCGGAGCGGATCACCTCCACACCCATGGACTCCAGGTACGCCCTCTGTCCGTCCGTGATCATCTCGCCGCCGTAGAGCAGCTTCCGGATCCTGCCGTACTCCCTCACGGTCCCCTCGTTGTCCCTGATCATCCTCACGGCGTAGCTGGGCGCGGACAACAGCACGGTCGCACGCCCCCTGATGGCGTAGTGCAGCGCGAGGGACGTGTCCTCCAGTCCGCCTATGTTCAGATGGGGCACGGACATCCTGTCGAACACGGATATGAACGCGTTCAGACCGCCGTACAGGTTCCCTCCCCTGAGCAGGTCGGCGACCACGTCGGTCCCCGGGTCTATGCCCCCGGCCAGGAGCGATTTGACGGACGGCCTCACTATGTAGTTCTCGAAGTCCTCCGCGGTGTAGCTGCAGTAGACCGGTTCCCCGGTCGTTCCGCCGCTCTTCATCAGGACCTTGGTGCCGTCATCGGGCACGGGCGGGTAGTCCCCCTTGCCCTGGATCGGACCGTCGAAGGACATCGGCCCCCTGGGACGGAGCTCGTCGAAGCTCACGACCCCGGCCATGTCCAGGTCCGTCCTCAGGGAGACCCTCCTCATGAACCTGGGGAGCGCGTAGCCCCCGTCGTGGGGCTCGCCCGTGTAGCTGACGCCCATCGATCCGACGGGCGTGACCCTGTCCACCCCGGCCGCGAAGAGGCGGTCGGAGACGTCGTCCAGGTCCTCCACGGAGCATGCGACGCCGGCGGTCTGCAGGTACTGCCTCATACCCCTGAGCGCGCCGACCAGGTCGGCCCTCGGGAGCGGGGACAGCCACACCGTGCGGAACAGCGGCGAGGGTGTGAAGCGGGTGCCGTAGGACACCAGGATCCTCCACATGCGGTCCGGATCCTCCAGGACGTCGCCCGGGTTGAAGAACAGGTCGCACCTGTGGACCTGGGTGACCGCGGTCACCTCCGCCGCCTGGGCGTCGTCCGGCATGACCATGGGGTGGCGGGACTTGGCGCGGTCGAGGGCCGCACCGAGCATCGATGCGATCCTGTCCACCTCCCCACGGGAGTCCGTGTCGACGAGGACGCACTGCGGACTGGAGCACGACTGCTGCCCGTTCCTGCATATGTCGGCGGCCAGGTCGTCCATCAGGTCGTCGTCCGCCGCGTACGGTTCGATGTACGTGAAGCTTATCTTGTGTCCCCACGCCACGAAGGGCACCCCGCGGGGCGCCATCTTGCGCAGGGACTCGATAGCCTCCTCGCCGCCCCATGCGCTGACGCAGTCGGCGCGGTCGAGTATGTGCGTGAGCGTGTCCCTGTCCGAGGACGGGAACCTTAGCATGTACACGCGTTCGGCGATGGCGGGTTCCGCACACAGGGCCTCCGCCACGGTGACGGCGAACTCCCCCGTGTCGCTCGCGATCTTCATTATGTTGATGTTGCCCGACAGGAGACCCTCCACCAGGGCCATGGGCGCCACGATGGGCGAGTTGCCCGCGGTCACGTGGACCAGGACCCCCATCGGCTTCCACGCCTCGTACCTCTGGTGGCGGTCGGACGTCCTGGACACCGCCATCGGGTCGGTGGTGCCTAGTTCCGCCACGAGCTTCTCCCTGAGCCTGTCCGGGGACAGGTTCCCCACGAGGGCGTCGATGACCGCCCCGGGATCCGGTGCCCCGTCGGCCTCCAGCGCCGCGACGTACCTTCCGCGGCCATCCCCGGCCATGTCACTGCACAGCCGATCGCATGCCGTCAGAACCGTCCCGGTCCCGAGCACGGTCCCCAGCGCCGCACCTATCTCGTCGTCGAGTCCGGGCAGGAGCCCCTTGAACGACTCCACCCTCCTGCCCCTCCATATGTGGGACATGTCAGCGCCTCCCCAGCATCTCGGATGCCGCTATGGCGCAGCTCCTGTTCCTGCTGACGCCCGCACGCCCGACTATCTCGATCCACGGTGCGGGGTTGCCGCACGGGCACGACCCGGGTGCGTGAAGCACCCCGAAGTCCCCCATCATCAGGCTGGTGACCGGTACGCCGGTGTTCATGGGCGACACGAAGTTGATGAAGCCCTTCTCACCGTATCCCAGTGGCTCCATCGTGCGGGGGTCCCTGATCAGGATGCGGTCGTAGACCGGGACGTGGAAGTGGTGCTCCGGGCAGTCCGTGTACGCGACGCCGTGCTCCACGGCACCGTAGGTCTCGCGGAAGCGGGTGTGGTCGAGACCGAGCATCCTCCCGGCGTACTCCCTGAACCTCTCGGGGGTCATCTGGCGGTCGGTGAATCCCTTCCACCCCCCGCCCATGCACACCAGGGAACTTGGGTGCAGCTCCAGCGGAGGGATGCCCATGGCCTCCATCCTCTCCAGCGTGAAGAACAGGAACGCCGGGAACCCGAGTATGTACACCGGGAGGCCCTGCTCCTCGAACCTCCTCAGCGCGTCTATGCACCCGAGCAGGTCGAACTCGTGGCCGTTCCCCGTGTACCTCAGGGCGTACACCAGCTCGTTCTCCCTCCCGTAGCGGCGCATCATCTGCCTTGTCCTGAGGGTACCCATGTTCACGCCCTCCGCGGGTTCGTAGGAGTACATCAGGAAGTTCACCGGTCCGTCGGTGATGTGCCCGTACCTCCGCATCTGCACGTCGGCGGACTTGTCGGAGGCGAAGAGGCTCCACTCGTCGAAGAACATCTGGCTCTTCTGCCCGGACGTCCCGGAGGAGGTGAGGGTCAGCAGTATGTCGTCATCGCCGACGGTCCTCACCGTGTGCGTCTTGTAGAAGTTGGCGTGGATCGGCGGGATCCTGTGGATGTCGTCCACCGTGCGGATGTCGTCCGGCGACACGCCGTTCCTCTCCAGCCAGTCTGCGTAGAAGGGACAGGCCGTGTGCCTCACCAGGTTCTCGCGCACGGCACCGGCGAACAGGTCGTCCGTCCCCGGATGGTCGTACGGGTCCTCCACCGCCCACAGGGCCTGGGTGCACGGCATGCCGTCCAGGACGACGTCCGGGTCGTCCAGCCCGCGTATGTGGTAGTCGGTCACAGGTCCCCCTCCGGATCGAGTGCGCGGACCGCGTCCAGGAGCTCCCGGAACCGGGGCGTGGTCTGGAAAACCGAGTAGTCTATCGTGCCGACGAGGATCCTCTGCATCACCAGGTAGTCGCACCTGTCCGATGCCGGGAGCATCCCGGTGCAGAAGTAGCCGAGCCCCTTCACCCTGTCGTAGAGCCAGGGCGCGGCGGGGTCCTGGAGGTTTATCAGTATGTCCGAGACCTCCATGCCCTCCGTCTTGAGCCTGTGGTGCTCCCTCCTCAGGACCCCGTACGTGTCCGAGCCTATGGACAAAACGTATGTCTTCGACAGCGCGAGGACGCCGTTCACCTCCGTGACCACCTCCCCCTCGCCGGCGGGCGGCTCCGAACCGGGGACGAGGGAACGGTCCAGCGAGCAGTTGCGGACGACCATGTCCACGATGTGCCTCACCTCGTCGGGCGCGTGGATGTCCCTGTGGACGTCGCCCATCATGCGGACCGCCCAGAAAAGAGGCATCCTGGCACCCGTCCCGTAGGTCGAGGCCATGTCCGAGCAGGCGTAGTTGAAGCAGACCGCACAGGCGCCCATGGACGTGGCCTCGCATATCCTCTGGGTGTACGGGTGGTATCCCACGGGCTGGGCGTTCACCGACACCAGTCCCGAAGCCTCCGCGTGGGACAGGGCCATGTCTGTGAGCCTCGACATCAGGGACGCCTTCCTGAACCTCCTCTTCACCACGCCCATCGCCAGCTCCATCGTGCCGGTCAGGTGGGGGTTGGACACCAGGGCCACGTGCGCGGCGACCTCGCCGGAATCGGATACGGCGGTGAACGGCACCAGCGCACCCGTGCGGGTGGCCTCGGCCAGCCTCCCGGGGAAGTACACGATGTCGTTCACGTAGGTGTATCCGAATTCGTCGTACAGGCACTGGGACACCTGCATGCCCTCCTCCGGGCGCATGATGTGCATGTCGAAGGTCATCCCCTCCACCGGCTCCGTGCCGGTGTCGCGGGGCACATCCCCCGAGCACCGTGGGATGGGGAACCCGAAGACCTGCTCGCGCCCCTCCCTGCCGTGGTTCAGCAGCTCGGGTCCGAAGTCCGTCCCCGTCAGGATGCGGGCCAGGTCGGAGTAGCCGTTGCTCCCCAGGGTCTCGTAGTCGTACGGCATCCCGCGGTCGCGTACCGACGCCATGAGCATGCCGTCCTCCGACGACAGGGTGACGCTCACCGACGCGTCGGGGTTGTTCCCGTACCCGTACTCCACGATCCCGATGAGGACCTCCTCCAGGTTCAGCCTCATCCTGAGCACGTCGTCCCCGTCCATACCGAGCTCCGTGGCGATGCCCTCGGTGACGTCGAGGGCATACGGTATCATGGATGCCGTGGAGCGGAGGTCCATGTTGATCAGCCTCACGGGATCACCCCAGGACCTTGTCCATGCCCGAGATCTCCAGGACCTCGGCCACCAGTCCGGTGGCACCGGTCAGCCTCACGCGGACCGTCCTGTCCACCAGCACCAGCGCCCTGATCCCGGCACTGGAGATGTACCTGAGTCCGGAGAGGTCCACCAGCACCTCCCCGCTGCACCTGGTCGGCACCTCGTCGCTGAACACCTTCGCGGTGACGGAATCCAGTCTGCCTGTGAGGAGCACCCTCCTGC
>JAZODL010000204.1:0-2675 GCA_045596945.1 Candidatus Methanomethylophilaceae archaeon
ATGTGAAAAAAGACGGCCGGGCGGACCCGGCCAAATGGGTTTAGCTCATCGTCTCGCTGCTGAGCAGGAACTTCATGTCGTCCACGTCGAACCCGTTCTCGGAGCAGAACTCGTCCAGGTACTCCTGGTGCTTCTCGTCCACCCATTCGAGGGTGACCTGGTCGGGGTACATCGCGACCGCCGCGTACGCGACCCTGAGACTGGGTGCGAGGGATCCACCCGTCGCGGCCTGTCCGTCCTCGGCGTACCTCCACTCGGAGAAGGCGTTGCTGAACGTGTTCCAGTTCTTCTCGTTGCTCTCGGGGGTCTGGTCGTAGTTGAGACCCGTCCTGAAATGGATGATCCTCTGGAAATCCTCCAGGTAGACCTCCTTGTAATCCGAGATCTTCAGGGACGTTGTGGAACCGTAGTTCTTGTGGTCGAGTCCGTAGATGCCTCCGGCCTGGATGATGTAATCCCTGTAGTCGGACTCACCGACGGAGATGTATCCGGTCATGGAGGATGCGACCGCGGAGACGGTGCCCCTGACCGGATCCACATGCTTGTCCACATAGTCGAGAACCTCGAGGTTGAAATCGAGGTACGCATCCGCACGATCCTCCTTCTGGAACAGAAGCCCGAGGAGCATGATGGAGTGTGTCATGAGCTTTGGGTCGGCCGATGCGGGGGAGACCCTGATGACATCTATGCCCGCCATCTCGAAGTCGGCTTCGTTGGTGAGATAGCTCCTGTGGCCCTGGGTGACGACCGCGGTCACACCCTTCTCGGCGATGACATTGGAGGATCCCACCTTCCCATCCTCGAACGTGATCGCATTCGAGGATGTTCCTAGATTGACGACATCATCCGAGAGGTATATATCGCCGTACATCGCGTAATCGACTGATGAGGACCTGGAACAGGCCTTCACCTCATCGCGTATGCCTATGCTGTACAACTGGGTGAGTGTGTTCCCGTTCCCGTGAGTGATGATGGAGGTTATGGGGAACTTCGTGTCCACGATGACGGAATCGATGGTACCGTTGTCATCCGCATCGTGCTGGTTGACGTGCCACACCGTGGTCTCCTCACCGTTGATGATCCTCCTGACCACGTCCACATCCCTGGAGTCGATCTCCCCGTCCCTGTTGGCATCCGCCATGGGGTAGTCGGATTCGACCGCTCCGTCGTCTATCAGCTGCTCTATCAGAGTGACGTCATCGGAGTCGATGAACCTGTCCCCGTTGATGTTCCCGAACACCTTGAGCTCCGCCTCGTCGAGGTCGGAGGGCGAACCGGGACCGTCATCGGAACCTGCCACGATGAAGACGGCCACGGCGGAAACGAGGAGGATGGCCACGATGCCGATCACACCTATCATTTTCTTATCCACAGATCACACCTTCCTTGGAATCCGGACCGGAGATCGTGCGATCCCCCTGTTGCGGAGACGTCCTGCAGACCGACGGGCCCTCCAACGGAGGGCATCCATCGTTCTCGCCGTCCCTCAGGATGATGTAGGGGTACCCTCCCTCGTCGATGATGCGGCTGTCCACACCGTAGACCTCGCGTATGTTGTCCTCGGTGAGGACCTCGCGCGGGGTTCCGACGGCGTATACCCTGCCCCTGTGCATCAGGACGATGTTGTCGGAGTACCTGGCGGCGATGTTCAGGTCGTGGCTGATCATTATCACCAGGATCCCCTCCTCGCGGGACAGCTGCTTGAGCGTCCTCGATATCCCCAGCTGGTGCTTGATGTCCAGGTTGGACGTGGGTTCGTCCAGCATTATCACCTCGGGCTTCTGCACCAGACCGCGGGCGAGCATGACCCTCTGACGCTGTCCGGCGGACAGCTCGTTGAAGTAACGCATCGAGAGGTCCTGTATACCCAGCTTCTCCAGGACGTCGAACACTATCTCGAGGTCGTTGTCGGTGGTCCTCCACCCGGCATGCGGATGCCTGCCGAGCAGTACCGTGTCGACGACGGTCAGGGGGAAGGTGTCCGACGAGGAGTACGGCACGTATCCGATCTTCCTCGCGACCTCCTTGAGACTGTAATCGGAGACATCGCGGTCCTCGATCATCACCACGCCCTTCGTGGGCTCCAGGATCTTGTTTATGCAGTGGATCAGGGTGGACTTCCCCACCCCGTTGGGCCCCAGGATCGAGATGACCTGCGCACCCTCGACGTTCAGCGTTATGTCGGAGAGCACGTTGGCGGACGGGGAGTAGTCGAACGATATGTTCTCGATGTCTATCTTCATGGAGATCGCCTGTTGGATGTATATGCCAATATCCAACTCTATATAAATTATATCCAAAAAACTGCGTTTTTTATCCAATTATGTCCAAATAGGACGTTTTTCGGATAACGATCTATGACCGTTGCGTCCTTTGTTTCATACATTGGATGTATAATCCAATACCATTATTACGGGGATGCCGTATGTCGGGGCGGGGGAACCCGTATGAGAGACAGGAGAAAGGCCATCATGATCTTCGCATGGGTGTTCTTCGCCATCTGCGCGGCACTCATAATCACCGTGATCCACATGGGGAGCACCGGGGCGATGAGCGACGACTATGTGCTGGCGGAATTCGCTCTGGACGATTCCGTGATCATCCGGGACGCGTATCTGTCCAAAGACGGAACCTGCTATCTGCTGACGGGCGGCGCCGGGGACGGAAAGGAGATT
>JAZODL010000205.1:0-1670 GCA_045596945.1 Candidatus Methanomethylophilaceae archaeon
CGCGACAGGACGGTCGTGGACGACCTGAGGAGGCTGGGGCTGCTGGGGTACGGATGGGACGGGACGGTCCGCATCACGGAACGCGGCATGGGGATAGTGTCAGGGGGGATAAGGACACGCCGCACCACACCTGGGTTCCTTCGCTGACCGGGGAGGCGGGGCACCCCCTGGACGGCACCGACCTGCTGGTTGACGACGGTTGGGTCCGGTACGACCTCCGCGGCTGGGAGTCCGGTCCGATCCGCGTCGTGCTCCGCTTGGAAGACGGCGACCGCGACATGGAGGTCCGTCTCACCGAGGGGTTCCTGGTCACGGATCCCCCGGAGGGCGTGGAGCCGGTCAGGGCGGGCATGTACGCGTCGCTGGTCCTCAGGTCGCTGAAGAACCGCTTCCACACCGACACCACCCACGTCCCCGGCCAGGACCTGGACTCGGTGGTCTCGGAGGACCTGCGCGGGGCGGTGAGGGCGACGTCCCGTCTGATCGTGCACCGCTGCACCGTGAACGTGGACCTCTTCAGGCACGTGGACGACGTGCAGGAGCTCCACATGCTGTACCTGGAGACCCACGGCCTGGTGGAGTACGGCCTGGCGTTCCACCGCACCTACGCGGACATCCTGGGGCGGTACGAGCACGGGCAGGTGGAGGTCCTGACCGCCCACCGCATGGTCCTGGACAAGCTGTACTCCGGGATGAGGGACCGCATAAGCGACGAGACGGCGTCGGCCAACCTGGACATGGCCGTGAGCTCCGAGGCGCTCTCCGTGAGCATGCAGGCGCTGTCCCGCTACGTCCTGGGCCTCACCCTGTTCTCCACGATGATGTCCCTGGGCAGCTTCCTGTACGTGGTGCCGGGGTTCCCGGACTGGGTCGTACCGGTGCTGTTCGGGGTCGGCGCCCTGGCGGGGATCAGGTGCCTCCTGCCGGAGATAAGGTCGGCGTGGTACCGTGTATGTCATGCTGTTGATTATTTAACACATAGATGAAATATCCGATATGGGATACGGTCCCCGTATGATCCGGTTGTCGGACAGGGATGGTACGGAACGGTCAGTGGCTCCCACATCGGATACGGGAGGTGAGGGGAGGAACCACCCACGGATTCCGGATGGCAGGGATGTGGGGCACCGCTTGATGGAACTGTCTCAGTTATCGGATGGTTGGGGGAGAGGGGGGACGAGGTCGCACCAGATCCGAGTGCGATCGACATGTTGTACAGCTTGTTTGAAAGATACGGTAGCGGGACGCACTCCCCCTTGGTGTTCCCAACCTCTGAAGGGAACCTGGAATTCGAATGGTCCGCGGATACTATGATCGTGATGGACATAGATCTCGCGATGATGAAAGGTACCCTGTACACGGAGGATTCGGAGTATCCAGTCGATCTCCGTGGGGAGGAGGGTTGGATTCTGATAACAACCGAGGTTGGGAAGATGCGGTCGGATGATCATGGCCAGTCACCCTTGGTGCAGAATCCTGTCGCGGACGAGCCTGCCGGTGTACAGGCGGATGAACGGTGACACGGCCAGAAGCAGGGCGACCGGGTCCCAGAGGGCCCCGTCGTAGTACCCGTGGCCGGACAGGAGGGTGTGGACCGCCATGACGACCGAGAACAGTGTCAGGGCGATGACTGCCTCCCCGTTGCCCCTGGAGAACTCCGAGTGGCGGTC
>JAZODL010000206.1:0-1717 GCA_045596945.1 Candidatus Methanomethylophilaceae archaeon
CGTGATCATCAGCTGCCCGCCATCACGGACGAACACCTCTCCGGAGGGATCGGTGGTGCCGCCCTCCCCGGAATCGATGGACACCGTGAACGTCTCGTATGCGTCCTCTGCGAACACCACGTGGATCCTGTCGCCTGATGCAAACAGGTCCGGTTCGTAGGTGTATGTGTTCCCGGAGAAGGTCACGGCCTCACCGTTGAGCGTCACCTCCTCCACATGCCAACCGTCAGCGGGTTGCATTGTTATCTCCAGGGATCCACCGAATCCCACCGTCCCCCTCTCGGGGGAGACGGATCCGGATCCCTCCTTCGTGACCGTGACATCGTGGTCCTGTAGGAGCACGAAGGCCCCGGCGACCACGACGACGACGGCCAGAACGACTGCAGTATCGGCAGTATCCTGCTTTCCTTGTCCATGTTATCAACTCTATGAATGATGAAAAATCGATGGGATCGACAAGATGGAATGTGTCCCGGGACCCTAACCCCGGGACGTGTTTGATTTCCGGTTCATGGTGGAGTTGTACGTTCCCTCACGTACGGAGCAGATGTTCTCTTATCGTGTGATGCTTCCGTTCAACTCTAACATATGCGATAGTGTGTGCCGTTACCTTCAGCTCCTCATCATCCTGAGTGCGACGATGACCGCCATGATGACGATCAGGACCACGAGGACGATCAGGAGGATGTCGGTGAGTGCGAGACCCTCGTCCTCTGCGGATTCCGAGGGCTGGATGACGACGGATCCGGAGTCGACGGTGATGTCGCCGGTCGCGGAGAGCACGACGTTCTTACCATCCATGTCGGTGGTGATGGTGAACTGTCCGGATGTGACGGTCTGTCCGTCGAAGGTGATCGTGATATCTCCCTTGTACCCGGGGTCGACGATCGCCTTCACATCATGTGTTCCGACGGTGAACTCCTGCGCGGAGGTGTACTTGACACCGTCGACGTACAGGGAGATCCCGGTTCCGACGGAGATGATGACATCGACCTTCTTGGGTGCGATCTCCACGTTCACGGATGCGACGTCTCCGACCTTCTTGGTGTTGGCGGATGTACCGTTGGCTTTCCAATCGAGGGCTGCTACACCATCATAATCGAGCCCCTTGATCTTCCCGACCATGGTGGGGGTGATGGGGACGTTGATCGCCACCTGTCCCTTCTCGGCGTAGACCGTGGCGTACTCGACATTGTTGATGGAGTACACCGTGCTGCCGACATCGGTCTCTCCGGAGGTGTAGTTGACCTTCGCTCCGGTGAGATCGGATCCGGCGTATGCGATAATGTAGGGTGCGGTCATGGTGACAGGACCCACGATAGAGGGGTTCGCTCCGAGAGTCTTGATCGCGGTTCCAACGGTCACGGTAGTTCCATCGCCAGCGACGACGAGCGTGTTGACTTTATCATCCTGCTCGGTCACGGTGACGACACCTGTGATCTTCGCGGAGGTCATGGTGACTGCGGAGTTGTCGACGAGGGTTAGGGCACCCTTGATCGCGGGGACCTTCCCACCCGGTGCGGCGGTGTTCTGGAGGGTGAGGTCTCCTCCATCCTTGACCACGACGGTTCCGTCGACGGCGAACTCGATAGACTTGCCGTCGATGGGGATTGTCTCGTCGACGACGAGGGTCGCTCCCTCGGCGACTACGAGCTTGGTGATGATCGCGTTGGTGGTGGCATCGTATTCATTGAGGTTGGTTGCATAGAATCCGACG
>JAZODL010000207.1:0-4960 GCA_045596945.1 Candidatus Methanomethylophilaceae archaeon
GCTGTCTCTCATTCGTCGCCAAGGTCTTCAGCCTCCATTGTCTCCTCCTCGTCCTCCTCGACGAGGTCGGATTCGTCGGTCTGGACTATCTCCAGGCCCTTTATGCCCCAGTCGCCCGGGAGCGTCTCCGCACCCATCACCATGGTGGTGCTGAGTCCGGAGAAGTAGATGTCGTCCGCGTCGAAGGTGTCCGCCATGTCCCCGGTGAGCTCGAAGGACACGGTGGTGGACGTGGACGGTGGGAGGTCCGCGATCTCCCAGTTCGCCTTGCCCTCCTCGTTCATGTCCAGGAAGCACTGGTGCGAGAACAGCGTCAGGTTCACGGACTCCTTGGGGAGCCTGGCGTGGAGCCTGATGGTGCGGGGCAGGGTGGTGTAGTTGTAGACGGTGTACGTGACCGTGCGGAGCTTCTTGCCCTCCCTCTTCACGGTCGGTTCGATCCACACGACGTTCATGATGCGGGATATGGTCCTGTCCAGGTCGGGGACGGGCCTGTCCAGGTGCTCGGCGCACTTCCTGGCCATGTCGGGCAGGATCTCCTGGACGATCTCGAACTTCGCGTGGGTCTTGTTCTTCCTCTCCATCTTGTTCAGATGGCTCTTGAGGTTCCTGGCGCACAGCCTGAGCGCCAGTCCGATCTCGCTTTGGAGCTCGGGGAAGTTGGCGACGGCCTCCTTGCCCTCGGATGTGAACGGGACCTTGGTGGACGCCACGTGGACCAGGATGATGGCGGGTCCGAAGGGGATGCCCTTCCCGCCCCTCTGCTCCAGTCCGTACCTCCTCCAGTCCATCTCGGAGATCGCCTTCGTTATGGCGCACGCACCCTGCTGGTAGAGCAGTGGCACGCGGTTCGCGAACCTGAGGATCTGGACCTGTCCGTCGGAGGGGATGTCGCCCCCGTAGACGATGCCCGCCTCCACGACGAACGGGTTCCCGTTCACCGCCTTTGGTGAGCGTGTGACGGGGGTGGCGTAGTACTCGGGGCGGAGTCCGTCCAGGACGTGCATCAGACCCTTCTTGATCAGGGTGTCCCCGATGGGGGAGAGGCAGTCCGTGGGCGGTGCCATGATCTTGACCGTCTTGATGGCCTCGAGGATCGCGATGGCGTCGTCCCTGGTGATCTTCTCGGGCTTCTTGTCCTCCTTGACCTTGGACTTCTCGAGGATCTCGGTCGCTATCCTGTCTGAGATCCTGGAGAAGTCGTTCCTCAGGAACGCCCTGACGGTCTTCTGCTGGGAGTTCCCGGCGTACTTCAGGAGGTCCCCGATCTCCATCCCCTCGGGGTGGGGCTTGATCTCCTTGGGCTTGGGCGGCATGGTGTCCGTCGCCCTCTCGAAGACGGTCTTCGTGCCGTCCGGGTCGTGGAACGTGATCTGCGCATGGGGGTTGACGATGGCCGTGTCCTTCAGGTACTCGAACACGGACTGCTTCCCGTTGACGTACCTGCCCTTGATGGTGTACTCGATGCTGGTCCCGTGCTCCTTGCCCTCCCAGTTGAAGGCCTTGTCGTTGGTGACGATGGGACGGTTGGTCTTGGTGTCGATGACGATGTCCATGCCCCATGCGACCTCGTCCTCGCCCTCTATCTTGGACATGACGTGGGCGGGCTTCCCCGTGGTTATGTTCCCGTACATGACGGTGGCGGAGATCCCGATACCCTGCTGTCCCCTGGACTGCCTGAGCGCGTGGAACCTGGAGCCGTACAGCAGGCGCCCGAAGACGTTGGGCATCATCTTGTGCACGATCCCCGGTCCGTTGTCCTCGATGCATATCCTGTAGTCCTCGTCGGCGACCTTCTCCACGCGTACGCTGACATCCGGGAGGATCCCGGCCTCCTCGCATGCGTCCAGGGAGTTGTCGACGGCCTCCTTTATACCCATCAGCAGGGACTTGGACCTGGAGTCGAAGCCCAGGATCTGCTTGTTCTTCTCGAAGAACTCCGTGCCGGAGATCTCCTGCTGCTTGGTCGCGAGCTTGTGGGCGATGGCCGTCTTCCTCTCCTTGGGCGCGGCCTTCTCATTCGTTACTTCTTCAGAGGGCATCCGGGCGGGTCAAGGGCTTTTCCGATTTTAAGGGTTGTCCGGGCGGGACGCGACCCGTCCGGACGGTGTGAAAAGGGGGTTAAGGGGTTTGGGAGGGGGCGCTCAGTCCTCGTCGAACCTCGCGCCGCAGTTGGGGCAGCGCTCCGCGTTGGCGGGCACCTCGGCACCGCACTCGGAGCACTCGAAGGTCTCCGTGCTGGTGTCCATCGTGCCGTCGGAGTGGACGATCTCGGTCTCGACGACCTCGTCGAACCTCGCGCCGCACCTGGGGCACTCGGATGCGTCGTCGGGGACCTCGGCACCGCAGGAGTCGCAGACGAAGTAGTCCTTCTTCTTCGCCCTGAGCTCCTCGGGGACGTCGATGTACGCACCGCACTTCCTGCAGTTGATCTCACCGGGGAGGACCATGCCGCCGCACTCCTTGCACCTGCCGTACCCCTGGGGGTACAGGCGTCCGTCCGCCTCCATTTTGGCACGGGTCCTGCCCGCGCTCCTCCTCATGAGGGCGGAGAACACCAGGATGATGTAGAACAGGAACGCGGAGAGCAGCACCGCGATGAGGGCACCGACCAGGTTGAGCTTCGCGAGGTCGCCCCAGCTGATGCCGGTGTCGACGGTGAACCCGAACGTGGCGTCCACGTCGCCGTCGGCGTCCAGGATCTGGATCGCGACGTAGTACAGCTTCCCGTCGTCCAGGTCGACCGCCGCGGAGTACCGGTCGGGCGAACCCTCCACCGGTGACATCGGCACATCCATCTGGTCCGTCAGGTTGCGGATGCTCCCGAAGGATATGGCGGCGGTGGCGCCGTAGGTGACCTGCGCGGTCCAGTCCGTCCCCTCGGGCACGATGGTGGCGGAGATCGCACCGTCCTCGTACACGACGTCTTTGACGTCGTCGGTGTCCATGTCTATGAGCTCCCCGTACTGCTGGGGGATGTCGGAGTACGCGAAGCACCCCGTGGCCGTGGCCGCGAGGATGAACACGACCCCCACCAGGGCCTTCACCTTCACGGACGAGACGCCCAGGAGGTGGGGGATCATGTACAGCACCACGGCGATGATCAGGAAACCGAAGCAACTGAGCCCGAGGCCGAGGACCTCGAGCACAATCGCTATGGCAATCGCCGCGATCGTGCCGATCAGCTGTTTTGTCGAAAGGGCCTTGTACTGCTCCAGGAGCGAGTGCTTGGGCCCGGCTGTCTCTGTCATACGACACGTGTTACAGGGGCGTGCGATTAAAATGTGTCGAAGGAAAACCATGCGGGGGCCACGGGGACAACAACACTCTAATACGGGGTGGGCATCCCGAGAATCGGTATTTCGGAAATGGGTTCGATCGAGGATCAGATCAGGGAGTTGGAGGAGCAGATCTCCAAGACCAAGTACAACAAGGCCACCGAAGGTCACATCGGTAAGCTGAAGGCCAAGATCGCACGCCTGACCGAAGAGGAGGAGAAGAGACGCTCCTCGAAGGGTCCGACCAAGGGTTTCTACGTCAAGAAGGCGGGCAACGCCACCGTGGCGCTGGTCGGTTTCCCCTCCGTGGGAAAGTCCACACTGCTCAACCAGCTCACCGGGGCCAAGTCCGAGGTGGGTGCGTACCACTTCACCACCCTCGACGTCGTCCCCGGGGTCATGGTGTACAACCACGCCAAGATCCAGATCCTGGACATGCCCGGACTTATCAAGGACGCCTCCCGCGGAAAGGGGAGGGGGAGGGAGGTCATCGCCGCCGCGAGGTCCGCGGACGTCATCCTCCTGGTCGTCGACATCTTCAACCCCAACATGGACGTCCTGTTCAGGGAGCTGTACAACGCGGGCATCCGTCTGAACCAGAAGAAGCCCGACGTCGTCATATCCCACTCCGACCACGGAGGCATCCTGGTCAAGCCCACCCTGAAGCTGACGAAGATCGACGTGGAGACCATCAAGGACATGACCTCTGCGTACGGCCACGTCAACGCCACCGTCGTCGTCCGTGAGGACATAGACGTGGAGCAGATGCTGGACGTCCTCGCCGGGAACAGGGTGTACATCAAGGCCGTCATGGCGATCAACAAGGTCGACCTGGCCAGGCCCGGACAGCTCGAGGCGGTGCAGGAGATGCACAGCAGGTTCCACACCGTACCCATCTCCGCGGCGACCGGACAGGGCATGCCCGAGCTCAAGCAGTCCATCTACGACACCATCGACATGATCCGCATCTTCCTGAAGCCCCAGGGCCAGGAGGCGGATCTGGAGGTCCCGCTCATCGTCAAGCGCGGGAACAACATCGGGGACGTGTGCGAGCTGATCCACAGGGACTTCAAGAACAACTTCAGATACGCCATGGTCTGGGGTAAGAGTGCCAAGTTCCCTGGCCAGACCGTCGGAATGGACCATGTGGTCCAGGACGAGGACATCGTGTGCATCATCGTGAAACGTTGAAATTGGCGTTTGTTCAAATCATCCTCGAAATAGCGTGAGCTATGATCTTTTCGACTTTGGTTCAGATGATGGATATTACTGTAACAGGCATTATCTCAGACGTGGATGGAAGACGTCGGTACGTTTTCCGTACGAAATATCTGCAAAAGAAGAAGTATGGGTCACCGCACGTGGCGGTGACCCTTGATTGTGGTTTATCAGAGCCTCTCATCGGTTTCCTTGCGGACCTGTGAGATGAACTCGTCGAGTTTCAGGGCACCGAGGTCTCCCTTGTCCCTGCTCCTGACGGTGACGATGGTACCGTCATCGCTCTCCTTCTCACCGAGGACGAGCATGTACGGGACCTTCTCGAGCTGTGCCTCACGGATCTTCTAACCGATCTTCTCGTCCCTGTTGTCCAGTTCCATCCTGATGCCGGCGGACTTGAGTGCGGCGGCGACCTGGGATGCGTACTCGAAGGACTTCTCGGAGACGGAGAGGACCTTGACCTG
>JAZODL010000208.1:0-5048 GCA_045596945.1 Candidatus Methanomethylophilaceae archaeon
TCAGGGAGGCCTGCGAGAAGTGCGACATCATCGTCATCGACGAGGTCGGGAAGATGGAGGTCGAGAGCCAGGCGTTCATCGACGCCGTCAAGGAGGCGCTCGACGTCGACAAACCCATGATCATCACCCTCCACAAGAAATCCAGGAACCCCCTCCTGCAGGACATCAGGAGGAGGGACGACGTCCGCATCCTAGAGGTGACACCCACCAACAGGAACATCCTGCCCTACAAGATCGTCCGCCTCATGAACGGTGAGAACGTTTGAGGCCCGACGGCGTCCTGATAAGGGAGGGTTCCACGGACATACTGGTCCCAGAGACCCATTCAGTACACGGGCCCGGCAAGATCCAGGGTTCCGTATTCTTCAACGAGCAGATGTCGTTCAACCGCGACGTCAGCGTCATGTTCCTCAGGACCATGGGGCGCGACATGACCGTCGCCGACGCCATGACGGCCACCGGATCGAGGGCCGTCAGGATAGCCAACGAGGTCAAGGGGACGACGGTCACTGCCAACGACATCAGCTCCGACGCGATCCCCTACATCGACGCCAACATCGAGATAAACGGACTCGACAACTGCATCAGCTCCAACAGGAACATGCACGCCCTCTTCGCCGAGAGCAGCTTCGACTACGTCGACCTCGACCCCTTCGGTTCCCCCGCGCCGTTCATACAGTCTGCCGTCAGGGGCTGCCGCAGGAGGGGCATCCTGGCGATAACCGCCACGGACACCGCACCGCTCGCCGGTGCGCACGCCGCGAAGTGCAGGCGCAGGTACCAGTCCGAACCCATCCGCGGGTTCATGTGCCACGAGGGCGGACTCCGCATCCTCATGTGCACCATCGCCAGGGAGCTGGCGAAGTACGACAGGGGCATGAAGCCGCTCCTGTCGTTCTACGCGGACCACTACTACAGGACCTACGTGCAGGTCACCGAGGGGGCCGATGCGGCCGACTCCACCCTCGCCCAGCTGGGGTACATGCACTACGACATGGAGACCATGGAGCGCTCCACATCCAGGCTCCCCGATGCGGACCACAGGCTCGGCCCGTTCTGGCTCGGCCCCCTGCACGACAGGGACACCCTGATGTCGATGGATCCGACCGGCATGGCCGCGGAGCGCAGGTGCAACAAGTACCTCGACCTCTGGAGGAACGAGCTGGACACCGAGGTCTTCGTCTACGACATGAGCGAGCTATCGTCCCACATCAAGATGTCCCCTCCGAGGATCGATGAATTCGTCGCGTTCCTGCAGGAGCACGGCAGCGCGTCCAAGACGCACATGTCCCCCACCTCGTTCAAGACCGACATCCCCCTGGACGACCTCGTATCCCTCTACAGGGACTTCAGTCCGGACAGGGGCAGGCACGACAGCTGACCGTTGGATACCTAACAGATGTTAATACATCTGGAATCTTACGTCATCCTTTTCAACGGATACATCCGACCGACTCTCAGTGAGCGACATGGCAGGAGAATGCACAGTCACAGTCAAGGCCGGCGTATGCGGCAAGACCACCAGGATCACGACCAAGCAGAACGACGACGGGATGACCGTCCTCGTCTCCATCGAGACGGACTGCCCCATGGTCGGCAAGAACCCCCTCCCCACCGACATCGTCTCCTGGGAGGAGGTCGGCGCCCCCTTCAACGAGAGCAAGGTCTACGCCTGGGCGACGGAGAACATCAGGCATACCGCCTGCCCAGTCCCCTCGGGGATCATCAAGTCCATCGAGGTCGCGGGCGGCCTCGGACTGAAGAAGGACGTCAGCTTCACCATCGAGTGATCGGACATCGGGCACCCCTCCCCCGGTCGGGGGGTGCCCGTGAAAACCAGCGTTGAACCATTTTTATATCCGCCCATCCATCCACCGGCGATAGCTTATGAAGAAGAGGATCAAGGCTTCGAGAAGGTCGATGGGAATGAACTACGCGATACGTGAGGTCACCGTCCCGGCCGCCGCGGCAGCCAAAGCGGGGAAGAAGCTCCTGAACCTCAACATCGGGGATCCCAACAAGTGGGACTTCGAGACACCCGAGTACTTCAAGGCCACTCTCAGGCGCGCGGTCGACGAGGTCGACAACGGGTACGGTGACTCCCAGGGCGACATAGACCTGAGGGAGGCCATCGTCGGGAGGGAGTTCGAGAAGAACGGCATCCGCATCACATCGGATGACGTCTACGTCACCAGCGGTGTGAGCGAGTGCATCAACCTGCTGATGGGCACGTTCCTCGAACCGGGCGACGAGGTGCTCGTGCCCGGACCCGGATACCCGTCGTACGCTCAGTACATCAACTTCTATGAGGGTCGCGTCGTCCCCTACAGGATGATCGAGGAGGAGGATTGGAGACCCGACGTCGACATGATCAGGAGGAGGATCACCGACAGCACGAAGGCGCTGGTCGTGATAAACCCCAACAACCCGACCGGATCCGTCTACAGCGAGTCCGACCTCAGGGAGATGGGCGACGTCGCCGCCGAGTACGGCATACCCCTGATATCCGACGAGATCTACGACAAGATCGTCTTCGACGGAGAGTTCTTCTCCATGTCCAGGCTCCCCTCGGACGTCCCGCGCATCATCCTCAACGGCTTCTCCAAGGTCAACCTGATGCCCGGATGGAGGATGGGATACTGCTACTTCATGGACGGGGACGGACTCATGGACGAGATCCGCGAGGGCTTCATGAAGCAGCTCAGGGCCAGGATCTGCCCCAACGTCCCCTGCCAGGCGGCCGCCAGGGCATCGCTCCAGGGCCCCCAGGACTACATCGTTGACATGAACAGGAAGCTCAGGGAGAGGGCCGACTTCACCTACAAGAGGCTCAACGAGATCCCCTGCATGTCCACACGCAGGGCCAAGGGTGCACTCTACATGTTCCCGAAGATCGACCTCAGGGGCACGCCCTGGAGGACAGACATGGAGTTCGTCCTCGACCTCATCGCCGAGGAGGGTGTCGTCATGGTCCAGGGATCCGGATTCTGCCAGGAGTTCGGCAGGGACCACGTCCGCTCACTGCTCCTCCCACCGATGGAGGTGCTCGAGGAGGCCTTCGACAAGACCGAGAGGTTCATCACCAGAAGGGTCGCCTGAGCCACGGGGGACTGTTTCCGATGATTGACAGGGACGTCGACTACATAGTCCGCCGCATGATGGAGGACGCGGGACTGACCGTCGGGTTCGACAGGTGCGATTTCCCGCCGGTGGACCGCATCCTCTGCGACGACAGGTCCGACTCCGCGGACGCGTTCTCGGTCGTCGACGACTGCATGGTCGTCGTCTGCAACAGGTACGGCACCGGCAACCAGGTCACATGGGGGGACATGCAGTCCCCGTTCAGCTGCCCGCTGCCGCTCGACAACCCGCTGGTCTCCGGAGCCAGGGCCGAGAACGGCGCACTGGCCACCGCCCGGCTCCTCTCCGCCGGCATGGTCGGCGGGGACATCGCCCACATCGTGTCCATCGGATGCTCGATGGACGCCGACGGCAGGTTCGTCCTGCGCCCGTACTACGCACAGGTCGGGAGCGGCGAGGTCGTGCGCATGCCGGTCATGGACGACTTCACCCAGCTCTCCCCCAGGAACATCGGGGACTACACCCGCACGTGCACCGCGCTGCTCGAACTGCGCAGGTCCAGGTTCCCCGACCTGTCCGTCCAGGCGTCCGCGCTCATCGAGAAGCTCAGGAAGTGGAGGGTGCCGGAGGAACGCCTGATGCAGACCGTCACCGTCGTCCTGCTGGCGATGGGCAACCCGTACTTCTCCAGGACCCTCACGCAGGATGCGGTCGACCCCTCGGTCTTCCGCGAGTGCGCCATGTCGTGGGTCACACGCGGGGAGCCTTACACAGTCATACCCCGTGAATCCAAGACGATACTCAAGGAGGTCATCAGGGACCTCACCGCGGCGGGACGCGTCGGCGTCACCAACCTGAAGGGCATCTCGCGCTTCATCGACACGGAACTCGCCGTCCCGGTGTGGATGTACCACCAGCTGATCAACCACATGGTGGCCGACCCGGAGCTGCCAGTCAGGGCGGAGGTCATGGCCACGCTCCTGGACGCCGACGGCAAGGGCCCCATACTCGACCCCCACTGCAGGAACTCCGCCGTGATCGGAGCCTGCGCCCGCCATGTGGGCTCGTCCGGACGCAACATAATGGCCGTCTGCGACACCAGGGAGCACAACTTCGACACCGTCGCCGGACTCCTGATGCACGGCATGATATTCTTCACCGTGGACGACGTCCGCCGCTCCAGGCAAAGGCTCCTGGAGGAGGGCAGGAGGGCCAGGCACATCGTCTCGGACCTCATCGGACAGGGCGACGAGCTGGACCTGCTGTACAGGTCCATGGAGATGGGGTCGTCCGGATGCACAGGCGTGTTCTCCCTGTCACACGGCACCGTGACCGACACATCCCCCCGCTGCGAGGAGATGAGGGCGCTCATCGCGTCCCGCTGGACCCTTGAATCCATAACGTACTGGAGGGACTGCGCCTTCGTCCGCGTAAAGAAGACGCGCAACCGCAACGGCACCGGGACGAGGATCATGAGGTCCCGCAACGTCGATGCCGACACGATCGTGGGTTCGGTCTCCTCCCCGGGCCAGAGCATATGGTTCGTCAAGACCATCACTGATTCCGACTGGTCCCTGTGATGACGTCTTTCGTTAACCATATCCTTATGAAACATTACGTCGTACGTCGTTCTAACGATTGTAACGAATGTCGTTGACCCTCCGGACCACGCGTCCGGCACGGGGGTATCATAAGGATGGGAATAGGAAAGCACTCGTATCAGCGGAGCCTGGCACTCGCCATGGTAGCCGTCATCGCGGTTGGTCTCCTGATGCTGTGTCCTCCGGTGGACGCAGATGGGCCGCAACCTGCCGCGACACCAATAGACATAGCCATCGAATACAGCTACGACGAGAACCTCCACACTGCGACCGTCATCAAAGGCACCTACTCCGGGACCAAGGCGGCGATCCCCGCGACCGTCACCGAGGGCAACACGACCTACGACGTCACCGCCATCGGCGACG
>JAZODL010000209.1:0-2552 GCA_045596945.1 Candidatus Methanomethylophilaceae archaeon
TTACAACAGCCTCCGTCCATGACGGAGCCCTTTCCATCAATCTCCCATTTTCAAACTTGAATCCGGGGTTTCCCCCGGCTGTTTTTCTTCAGTATTTATGTGGGAACATGACAGTCGTCACCGACCTGTTCCATTCGGTCATTATGTGGATCTCCGTACCATCGGAGTGCCTGTACATGCTGAAGGGAATCCGTCGATTCCCCTTTATGTTCGGCTACGATAGCCTCGTCTTTCATCTCCCTGTCCTCATCACACAGGTCACCCCAATCGCCTTCGAGATGGCGTGCTATGGATTCCTCCGGGAAACCGAAGAACAGGAGGTCCGCACCTCCTGTCTTCGATTCTTCTGATCACCACTATCCTTCCCGGATTGAACAGATCCATTCAGGCCACCTCCTTCAGGAGGAAATTAATCGCCGACGACAATCCCCCTATGGCCTTGTTAGTGGTCACCGGATCGGAGGATCCCCCATCGTCATCTTCGCCCTGTCCACGGGCATGAGATCCAAGGAACTCAGGCTCTGCAACAGGGATGACCTGGACGACAGCGCTGATGTCTGGGAGGCCATCGTCCTCCACCCCAAGGGCGAGGGGAAGTACGGCAGGAACAGGCCCGTGTGGGTCGACCCCCGCTGCTACCCCTTCATGAGAAGGTACCTCAAGGCACGTGAGGTCTACCTGGTCAAATCCGACTCCTACACCGATGCCCTGTTCCCCGGTGGAAGATCCGATGGAGGGTACATGGCGGGCAACACCGCCCGTACAGACAAGGACATCGTGGAGGATGAGATCGGATACCATTTCGACCTCCGCGCCTGCAGGAGGACCTATGGACAGAACCTCATCGACTCCGGTGTTCCCGTTAACCAGGTCAGCAAGATCCTCGGTCACAACAACACCGTGACGACGGAGGGGTACTACTGTTCCCTCGATGACAGGGACGCCCTGGACCAGATCTCTCGTCACATGTCTAACATCGGCAACGATGTTGAGGAGAAGTGAGGAACTGAAAAACAGGCATCCTGAGGGATGCTGAATACCACCAACCCACCAAACATTCGAATCGAACGAAACAACGATTTCCGTGGGGAAACCCACGGATTTCGTGGATATTCGACAGATTCGGCTTGAGTATTCGAATCCACGGAAAATACGGAAAACGAAGCAAAATCACGAAAAACGAATCCAGCGATATTCGACCCCTTTGAATAGCGAATCCACAATCGGACTCGAATATGCGAATACTGGATTGGATAAAATGGCGAACGGGAGGGGATTCGAACCCCCGGCCTGCAGCTTAGGAGGCTGCTGCCATATCCAGACTAGGCCACCCGTCCGTCAGCATCTGCATTAATGGACTCTTATAAAAATCTTTCTACATCCCAGACTTCGGATCGCCCCCGTGCCATGGGATGCACGGGGGAGTCCGGGCCGGGGATGCACGTCCGACCCGCGCGTTGGGACCGCGCGAGTATGCATCCGCGGGAGAATATATTAACATTAAACTGTTATTCACGTAATGTTGTTCACAGGTGATGCCCACATGGATAGGAGCTCAGGTCGCAGGAAGAGGGTTATGATCGCATGCGTGACGTTCGAGACCACCAAGGTCACGGACCCGATAATGTTCTACGAGGCCAACGAGGTCCATATCATACACTATGTGAAGGATCCCGTCAGCGAGAGTGGCAGGATATACAACTCGTTCTTCGAGAGGGTACGCGAGATCGTCAGGTCGTCCTCCCGCAAGATCGAGTTCGTGGAGCACAACGGGTGCAGCGTCAGCGACTTCTCCGCGATGCTCAGGAGCGTGCTCGGCATAATACAGTGCCTGGACGGGGAGTGCGACGTCTACGTGAACATATCGTCCGGAACGTCGGAGTACGCGGCCGCCGCGGCCATAGCCTCCATGATGGTCCCGGGGACCATACCCTTCACCGTAGGATCCAGGAGGTACACTGTGGAGACTGCGGAGGATGTCAGGCGCACGTACTTCATCGATGGGAAGCCCGTCGGACTCACGCGCGAGACCTACGACCCTCGTGCGATGCAGACCTACTCGATCCCCGTGCCAGATGAGAGGCTGGTCCGTGCACTCAGGATACTCGACGACCGCAACTCCCGTGGACTGCCCGTCACCAGCGGAAAGATGGTCGCGGAACTGCAGAAAGAGGGTGTCGGACTCTGGTACAGGAGGACCGAGAACAGCCCCAACCGCCGTCAGGCGGAGGCCGTGTACTACCAGAGGGACTTCGTCGATAAGTGGAAGGAGGCCGGATGGGTCGAGAAGGGGGAGTTCGGGAACTACGTGCTCACCGACGAGGGGAGGAACGTGGTCGAGACATTCTATGTGGAATAACATGCATAACTAACATTACAATTTAGTGTTATTATATCCCGGTCACCATGTACAACCTGCAGCCGGGGAGGTCCCCGGTGCAGGGAGTGCAGAGATGACATACTACCAGCAGACCTTGTTGATACCCGCGCCCACCCAGAACCTCAGGGACATGAGGACGGACGTCCGCCCCAAGGGGAGGGGGAGAACGAGG
>JAZODL010000210.1:0-9945 GCA_045596945.1 Candidatus Methanomethylophilaceae archaeon
ATGTGGTGGTCGTTGTCCCCGTGGGCGCTCATCGTGATGTCGAACGATGCGTACCTCGCCAGGGTCTCGACCATGTGCTTGAGGAACTGGATGTCGCAGTCGACATCGAACCTTCCCGTACCGTCAATGTCGAGCTCCACGGAGATCTGCGTCTCCCTGGTGCTGCGCTCGACCTTCGCCACTCTACCGGTCATAAGTACCGTGCACACTAACGCGCGCATCTTTATTAAGCATCGTGGTCGGCCCCCGCTGGGGTCCCGGACAAGCTGAGGAGGGGCCGCGTCAATGGACAGTACCCGGAACACAGGACCGACGTCTCCGTGGGTTCGACCGGGGGACGGGACCCCTCCGGGACACCGTATGCGCTAGGGGGTCTTCATTCTTTCGACTGGACGCCACGTACGTTACGCGGTATCAAAGCTCGGACAGACCCTCATCGTACGGGACGATGCAGAAACGGGGGCACTCGCGGCAGATGTTCACATCGCCGCTGTAACCCTCGAAGACGTAGAGCGCCCTCAGGAGTCCGCAGTCCTTGACGAACTTGCAGATGCCGCACATGACCGTCATCACGTCCTCGCCGGACGCCACACGGTCCGCGCAGTCGGCGATGAGCCTGTAGAAATCGTCCCTGTACGCGCTCTTGTCGATCAGGTTGTTGCCTCCCCTCAGACCCTTCAGGTACTGGGACACGGCGGCGGAGGTCACCCCGAAGAGGCGCGCCACCTGGACCTGGGTCATCCCGTGCCTGTTGACGAGCTCCTTTGCCAGGGACCCGCGTGCGGTGGGGAGTATGTGCGTGACTATCAATTCACAGGGCAGCTTCATCCGTTCACCCCCAATGGAAGGTGATGATAAAAACCTAATTCCTCAGGCCATCCAGGGGGTGTCCCAGGTCCAGGGGGTGATCACGTCGGTGTACATCGCCAACCCGACGACCGCGCCCTCGGCGCCCGCATCCGCCAGGATCTCCGCATCCGCACGGGAGGTCACACCCCCGGATGCCACGACCCTGTGGGGGCACCTGCCGATGAAGTCCCTTGCCTGCGCCTCGTCTATGCCCTTCCTCTGGCCCTCCACGTCCACGTTGGTGTTGAGGACCGCCGCGAGGGGCAGGTCGCGTATCCTGTCGAACATCTCGGTGACGGTCATCGCCGCGGACTCCTGCCATCCCTTGATGGCGATCGCGCCGCCCTTGGTGTCCATCGAGAGCACTATGCGTCCGGGGTGCCTGTCGGCCACCATCTCGAGCCACTCGGGCTCCTTGACGGCCTTCGTCCCGACGACGACCCTGTCCGCACCGGCGGCCACGGGGTCGTCTATCGTCTCCACGTCCCTGATGCCCCCTCCGACCTCGGCGGGGACACCGTACTCGCGGATGATCCTCTTGAACACGGGGATGTTGTTCTCCTTCCCGAAGGCGCCGTCCAGGTCCACCAGGTGCAGGTACGGCGCACCGCGGGACACCCACATCCCCGCCACCTCGACGGGGTCGGGCATGGTGATCTGCTGGCTTCCGGGGACTCCCCCGACCAACTGGACCACCTGGTGGTCCAGGACATCGACTGCGGGTATTACTCTCATCTCTCTGCCTCCGCGAATGATATGAAGTTCTCCAGCACGGTCCTGCCGGACGCACTGGATTTCTCGGGATGGAACTGCGTCCCGTATGTGTTGTGCACCCTGAAGAACGACGGGAACTCGGTCCCCTCGTACTCGGTGGTCCCGATGGTCGCGGACGGGTCCGTCGGCGAACCGTGGAACGAGTGCACGAAGTAGAAGTGGTCGTCGGACACGCCGTCGAACAGGGGGTCCGCGCTGGAGACCCTGTTCCAGCCCATGTGGGGTTTGACCCTGCAGCGGAGTCCGACCACGTCCCCTCCGATAAGGCCCAGTCCGGAGGACGAACCCTCGTCGCTGCCGTCGAAGAGGATCTGCATGCCTATGCACACGCCCAGGGCCGGCACACCGGCCTCCAACCTCTCCCTTATGCCGTCCCTGTACGGGAGCAGGCGCTCCATGGTCCTGTCGAACGCCCCGACGCCGGGGAAGACTATGCACTCCGCGTCCAGGAGGCGGGACATGTCGGTGACGACCTCGACCTCTGCCCCGCACATCTCGAGGGACCTGCGGATGGAGTAGAGGTTCCCGACACCGTAGTCCGATATGGTGACCCTCAACGCCATCATCCCTCTACGATGTCGGCGATGCACTCGAGAAGGAAGGCGTTGTGCTCCTGCGTGCCCACCGTCGTCCTGACACAGTTCTCCGTCCTGCGCTTGGATCCGAAGTCGCGGATGAGGACGCCGCGTTCCCTCAGGCCTGCGACGAGCTCCGCGTGGTCGATGGGCGACCTTGCGAGTATGAAGTTGGAGTCGGACGGGAAGGTCTCGAAGCCGAGGCGCCTGAGACCCGCGTCCAGGACGGGCCTCTGCTCCCTGACCATCTCCACGCTGCGGCGGATGAAGTCCTGGTCGGATACCGCGGCGATGGCCGCGCCCTCGCTGACCATGTTCAGGGAGTAGGGGATCTTGACGCTCATCATCATGTCGGCCAGGTTCCTGTTGGCCACGGCGTACCCCACGCGGAGCGCGGCCATGGCGTAGGCCTTCGAGAACGTCCTGAGGACCACGAGGTTGTCGAACTCGTCGATCCTGCGTATCATGGAGTCGTCGGCGTACTCGCCGTAGGCCTCGTCCACAACGACGACGCCGTCGAACCTGGAGAGGATCTCCTCTATGTCCGAGGTCCTGAACGAGTTGCCGGTGGGGTTGTTGGGCGACGGCATGATGGCGACCTTGGCGTCCTGCCTGACCATCGCGTCCACATCGAGCTGGAAGTCCTCGGTGAGGTCCACCTCGATGGCGCGGCCGCCGTTGCACTTGACGAAGTAGTCGTACAGCGAGTACGAGGGCACGGGGACTGCGCAGTTGTCGCCCCAGTTGGTGAACGTCTTGAACGTGACGTCGAGCATCTCGTCGGAACCGTTCCCGGCGATGATGTTGTCGGCCTCCAGGCCGTAGAGCTCCGCGAGGGCGCCCCTGAGGCCGTCGGAGTAGGTGTTGGGGTACCCGTTCAGGTCCCACCTGCCCTCCGCCAGGTACCTCTCGGCGGCGGGGTTGGACCCGAGCACGTTGGTGTTCGTGTCGAGCCTGAGCTCGCCGTGCAGCTCGGGGTTGTAGTACTTGCTGAAGCCCCTGGTGGTCTCCCTCATGATGTCCCTGGAGACGGTCATCGCTCCACCAGCCTCTCGATGGGCATGGTGAGTATGCCCTTCGCACCGATCCTCTTGAGCTCGGTGATGGTGTGGAAGATCTTGTCGGAGTCCACGACCGCGTGGACCGCGACGAACGACGCGTTGCCGGAGATGTCCAGGACGGTGGGTCCGCCGATGCCGGGGAGGATGGCCTCCACCTCGGGGAGCCTGTCCCTGGGGACGTCGGCCATGATGTACTTCTTGTCCTCGGCGACGAGGACGCTGCGGATGGAGTCGACGATCTCGTCGATCTGCTCCCTGTTGGCATCGTAGGCGGCCTGGGACGTGATGACGGCGGCCTGGGACTCCACGATGGTCCCGACCTCCCTGAGCCTGTTCATCCTCAGGGTGGAACCGGTGGACACGAGGTCCACGATGTAGTCGGACACGCCGAGGTAGGGCATGATCTCCGCGGCGCCGGTGACGACGATGACGCCCACGTCCTTCCCCATGGACTCGAAGTACCTCCTGGTGAGGTTGGGGAAAGACGTGGCGATCCTGCTGCCGTCCTTGATCTGCGACACGTCCGTGATGCCGGACTCCTCGGGGACGGCCACGGAGAGGTGGCAGTACCCGAACTCGAGGTTCAACGCATTTATCAGCTGGTGACCCGACTCGGCGAGCTCGTCCAGTCCGGTGATGCCCATGTCGATGGCGCCGGCGGCTATGAACTCCGGGATGTCCTGTGCGCGGACGAACATCACCTCGATGTCCTGGTTGCGGACACGGACGTAGAGCTTCCTGCCTATGTCCTCCCCCAGGTCCAGTCCCGACTTCCTCAGGAGTTCTATGGTTCTCTCGTTGAGCCTGCCCTTGTTCGGTACACCTAGTCTTAGTGTCATCTGAGTCCTCGCGCTTCGTATAAAAGAGGGATAGATAAGGGTTTGTCCGCCGGTACGGGGGTGCCGGCGGACCCGGGGGTCACTCCCCCTCGGACACCATGTTCAGGCCCAGGATGCCGCAGATGATGACCGCCAGGAACACGAACCCGAGGACGTTCAGCACCTCCCCGAAGACGAGCATGCCGACGAGGACCGCCCCGACGGAGCCCGTCCCCACCCAGACGGCGTAGCAGGGGCCGACCGGCAGTCCGGACCTCAGCCCGACGTTCAGCAGCAGGGTGCTGACCACGAGGAACCCTATGGTCGCCAGGGTGTACAGGGGGTCGGTGAACCCGTCGGACATCTTCATCGTGGCCGCCCACACGGTCTCGAACAGACCGCCCAGGAGGACGGCCCCCCAGGCGCGGTTCACAGGACCACCTCCGACGACAGCTGGAGCCCCACCACGCCCACGATGATCATGGTGACGAAGAGGATCCTGATGCGGTCTATCCGGTCGTTGTAGAGCATCACGCCGACGAACATCGTGAACACGGCGCCCAGGCCGGTCCATATGGCGTACGCCACACCCACCGGCATCGTCTCCATACCGAACGAGAGGAACATAGGGCTCGCGATCATGAACACGACCGCCGATGCCCCCCATGCGAGGGACCTGGACTCGTCGTACCTCTTGAGTGCCACGACCCAGAGGGGCTCGATAAGTCCGCCCACGATGATCCACAGAAGACCCGCATCGAACATGCGTCCGCCATATTCGGGATGGTCTTATCCTTTTCCCACCGACCACCCCCGTTATTACCGGCATGACGATACGTACCCATGGATCTCGATGAGGTCGTCAGGAGGCTGCTTTCGGAGGAGGGCGTCGTGAGGGTGGAGCCCATGGACGACGAGCTGTGCGGGAGGATCGTCGCGGAGGAGTCCACCGTGCGTGCGACGGGCGGCATGGAGGTCGACAACGTCGGCCTGCGCGAGTGCCTGGAACGCGACACGAGGCTGTGCGTGTTCACATCCCCGTCGTTCAGGGTCCCGGACGAGGGGTGCACCCTCAGGATGGTCGACTCCGTGGGGAAACTGGTGGGACACAACATAACCGGCACGATGCTCCCGGAGTTCTCGTCCCGCCCCGACGTCGTGTTCCTCTCGGACGACTTCGTGATGTACACGGACCCCGTCCCCGTCGGAGATGTGCGCATGGAGCTGCACTCCATGCCCTTCTCCGGAACAGGGGGGTGGATGCCATCGGAGGCCGACGCCGTCCTGTGGTACGCGTCCCCCTCCAGCTGCGGCATAATCTGCGACCGCTTCCGCCAGGAGGTCGGTGACCTGGCCGCCGGGATGCTGGCCCTCCGCACGGTCCGTGCAAAGGACTGATGAAGGTGCAGCACCTTCGGTGTCCCGATAACGATGATGATCGAATACTGGTCCGACTACGCCTGCCCCTTCTGCTACATCGCCGCCGCGAGGATGAAGAGGGCGATGAGGGAGCTGGGCATCGAGGACGGGTGCAGGCTCATATTCAAGGCGTTCCGCCTGAACCCCAACGCCAAGAAGGTCCCCCGCCACACGATCGTGGAGAGCTTCGCCAGCAACTACGGGATGACCCTGGAGCAGGCGAGGATGCAGGTCGACAGGATCTCCGCCATGGGGATCTCGGAGGGGCTCGACTTCCGCTACGCGACCGCACTGAACTCCAACACCTTCGACGCCCTCCGCCTGACCAAGCTGGCACAGTCCAAGGGCAGGGAGTTCGGCGACAGGTTCATAGACCGCTTCTACAGGGCGTACTTCACCGACAACCTGGTGCTCGCCGACCACGGGGTGCTGACCAGGCTATCCCTCGAGGTCGGGCTCACGGAGGACGAGGTGTCGGAGGTCCTCGGGGGAGACCTGTACGCCAGGGAGGTCCTGGACGAGGAGAACGAGGCGCACATGCTCGGGATAAGGGCCGTGCCGTTCTTCGTGATCAACGGGAAGTACGGCATATCCGGGGCGATCGACATACGCGACATGAAGGAGATCCTGTCCAAGGCGTACGCCGAGGAGGAGGACATAGACGTGTCGGAGTGCAGCGGGATGGTCTGCGGCCCCGACGGGTGCCGTCCCGCGAGGGAGTGAACCGGGGACGGCGGGGAACCCCGCCGTCCCGTGTATTTTTACCGGACCGCGCTCAGAGGAGGCCCTTGGCCTTCATGAGCTCGGCGTTGAGGACGGATCCGCCCGCACCTCCCCTGAGGGTGTTGTGCGACATGGCGAACGCCTTGTAGTAACCGTTGCTCTGCCTGAGCCTGCCGATGGTGACGGCCATCCCCCTGGCGCGCTCGGGGCGTCCGGCCATGGCGTCGAACACGGGCTGGGGCCTGTTGGACTCGGACCTGACGATGATGGGCTGCTCGGGAGCTGAGGGCAGACCGAGGGTCTGGGGCTCGCCGCGGAACCCGGTGAGGCACGCCTCGAGCTCCTCGAGGGTGGGCTGGGCCTCGAAGTCCAGCACGAGCGACTCGAGGTGGCCGTCGACGACGGGCACCCTGGCGCAGTTGGCCATGACCTTGAAGTCCGCGAAGTGGAAGGCCCCGTCGGAGTAGGTTCCGAGCATCTTCGCGAGCTCGGACTCCATCTTCTCCTCCTCCCCGCCGATGTAGGGGACGACGTTGCCGACCGCGTCGAGCGAGGGGACGCCGGGGTACCCGGCACCGGAGAGGGCCTGGTACGTGGAGACGAAGACCTGCTTCAGTCCGAACGCGTTGTCCATGGCCGCGAGGGGTGCCGCGATGCCGGTGGACGAGCAGTTGGCGTTGGTGACGATGAAACCACCGTTGGCGTAGGTCGCCTGGTCCCTGATGGACTCGAGGTGGCCGGGGTTGACCTCGGGGATGAGGATGGGGACGTTCGGATCCATCCTGTGGGAGCCGGCGTTGGTGAACACCGCGACACCCGCTTCGGCGAGCTGGGTCTCGGTGGGCCCCGCCAGGTCGGAGGGGATGCCGCTGAACGCGACCCTGCAGTTGGCCGCGATCTTGGAGATGTCCATCGTCTCGATCTCCCTGTCCATGGTCTCGTCCTTGTAGACGTGGTCCCTCACCTTCAGGACCTCCGAGAGCCTCTTTCCGTTGGACCTCTCGGACGCGTAGAGACCCTCAATCTCGAAATACGGATGGTCCTCCAGCATCTGAATGAATCTCTGTCCGATCATTCCAGTTGCACCGAGGACCGCTACACTGATCTTGCTCATCTTGGGATACCCCCGTAACGGCGGTGGATGGGGTATTCACGATAAAATAACTGCGCAGACGGGTCACTCGGGCGGACCCATACGGTTTATCATGCTCGCGAGGTAGCCCGCACCGAACCCGTTGTCTATGTTGACGACACCGACACCGCTAGCACAGGAGTTCATCATCGTCAGGAGCGCGGCCAGGCCCCCGAAGGACGCGCCGTAGCCCACGCTCGTGGGCACCGCTATCACCGGGCAGTCGACCATCCCGCCCACGACGCTGGCGAGGGCGCCCTCCATCCCCGCGACGGCGATGACCACGCGCGAGGACATGAGCTCGTCCGAGTGGGACAGCAGCCTGTGTATCCCCGCGACACCCACGTCGTACACGCGGGCCACCCTGTTCCCTAGGACCTCGGCGGTGACCGCGGCCTCCTCGGCCACGGGCATGTCGCTGGTGCCCGCACTGACCACGGTTATGCGTCCCGTGGTCCCCGGGCCCGGGACCTCCCCGGCCACGCCAATACGGCTGACGGGGTCGAACGACAGGGGAACGGAACCGGAGACATCCGAGGCCTTGTCCGCATCCAAGCGCGTGACCAGGACCGTGCGGACACCGCGGTCCAGCATCGCGGACACGATCGACGATATCTGCCCGGCGGTCTTCCCGGCCCCGTACACAACCTCCGGCACGCCCTGGCGGACCTCCCTGTGGTGGTCCACCTTCGCGAAGCCCAGGTCCTCGAACGGCATCATCCTCAGACCCAGCATGGCGTCGTCGACGGACACCCTGCCCGACGCGACACCCTCCAGGATCCCCCTCGTGCGGTCACTCGACATCTTCCCTTCCCTCCGGGTCCAGCACGGTGCAGCCGAGATAAGGTTCTATCCCCCGTAGGAGCCCGGGCTCCAGTTCGCGTCCACGCTCCAGGTCGCGTGCACGGAGCACCAGTGTCGCCGACGAACCGTCGGTGCGGACCCTGTAACCATCGAACCCCATCGAGGACACGTGCGCCTCGGCCGAGGCCACGCGTGACAGCAGGTCCGCGGTCAGCGGGGTCCCGGTGCGGACACGGGTCGCCAGGCACGAGTCCGAGGGCATGTCCCAGGTGGGGAGCCCCATTTCACGGGAGATCGAGCGGACCTCCGCCTTGGTCACACCGGCCTCCCTCAGGGGCGACACGACCCCCAGCTCGGCCAGCGCCCTCATCCCCGGACGGTCGTCCGGATCGTCCGATGCGTTGGTGCCGTCCGCGACGACGGTGCAGCCGTCGGAGCGCGCCCTGCCGGCTATTGCCGAGAATATGGCACGTTTGCAGTGGTAGCAACGGTCGGGACCGTTGGCCGAGACCAGCGGGTCGGAGAACGTGTCCACGCGAACCTCCGTGAGCGGCACACCCAGCCTCGCGCACTCGGAGCGCACGCGCCCCGTGTCCCCCGGCTTCCCGAACGGCGTCACGGCATGGTACGCACGTATGTCGGCGCCGCATGAGGCGAGGACGTTCAGGAGGAACACGGAGTCGGTACCCCCGGACACGGCCAGTGCGGTCCTGCCGCCGCAGACCGTCCCGATGCGGGACGCGTACCCTTCAGAATCATTCGAATGCGTGTCTCTGCCTCTCCTTGGATATGTGGAGGATGACCTGCGCAATGTGCCTGGCCTCCTCCTCGGTGAGACCGACCTCCCCGCAGAGCTCGTGGTAGCGCTGGATGACCTCCATCTCCTTCTCGCTGCTCCAGTACTCCTGGGACGACTCCCTCTTGGCCTTGGCAAGTTCGTCCGCGATCTCCATACGGGTCGCTATGAGGTCGATGATCTTCTCGTCTATGTCCAGTATGAGAGCCCTGAGCTCCTCGGTGCCGGTCATTGGATCCCCGATCGTATCCCCGTGTCACATTATAAGCTTGTGTGGTTCAGTCGTCCTTCAGGAGCCTGCGGCCGAGGCACGCGTTGCGGTGGTACTCCAATATCCTGCGCTCGGTCTGACGGAGCGACGTGTTCAATGTCGACTTGGGGCATCCGAGCCTGACGCTCAGCTCGTCCAGGTCGATCCTCTTCGGGACATCGTAGTAGCCCAGGTCCATGGCAGCCATGAAGTAGTCCTCCTGCCTGTCCGTGATCTCCGTGGTGGACTCCAACGGACCGCGGGAGACCACGGTGCACGTGCACCCCGCACCCTCCAGGGACGACAGCAGCCCGTCGATCCTGGATGCGTCGGGAGCGATCACGTCCCACACCATCGCGGTCTCCGACCGGGGAACGGCGGAGGACAGGGAGCATCCGGACTCCTTGAGGATGTGCGCGATGGTGCACCGGTCGTTGGTAACCATGGCGAGGTAGTTGTCCTTCGAGACACGGGACATGCTGCACTCACCTCCGTCGCACACGGTCGTGCCCTCCTCCAACCTGCCCACCGGACCGTGTATGCGGACCAGCGAGAAACCCGAGCCCTCGCCCGACATCGAGCACGAGAGGACCCTGACGGATACACCCTCCTAATCGAATCTGACGGGCAGCATCGTGTGGCATTGGCACCCACGGGGTAGGGCCGACGTGTCCAGGATGAGCTTACAACAGTGCATCATGTTCGAAGTGCATCTACCAGGTTAAAGTCGGATCGTAGCCATGT
>JAZODL010000211.1:0-5064 GCA_045596945.1 Candidatus Methanomethylophilaceae archaeon
GGAGGTCACCACCATGCTCCTCCCCAGCGAGGAGGGCTCCGAGATAAATCAGAGGCTCATGGATTCCGACAACCAGTGAGCCACCACCGGTCGTGGCCGGTGGGTCAAAACGATATGGGGTTTCGATGGGGCGGGTGACCCCGCCCCGTATTGATTTCAGAGTTTGTCCCTGAGGTTCCTCAGGTCCCTGAGCATGATCTTCTGCTCGGCGGACGCGATGATCCTCTTGGTCTTGTTGAACGTGTCGGGGTTGAGGGAGATGCAGTCTATTCCCTGCTCCACGAGGAACTCCGTGAACTCGGGGTAGACCGAGGGCCCCTGTCCGCAGATGCTGACGAACTTGCCGTTCTCGTGCGCCACCTTGATGAGCTGTGCGATCGCCCTCTTGACGCCCTCGTTCCTCTCGTCGAAGTAACCCATGTGTCCCAGGATGTCGGAGTCCCTGTCGCATCCCATGGTCAGCTGGGTGAGGTCGTTGGATCCGATGGAGAACGCGTCGCAGTACTTGCAGAACTCGTCCGCCATGAAGATGTTCACGGGGACCTCGGCCATGAAGTACAGCTTGAAGTCCTTGCCCCTCCTGAGGCCGACGGACCTCATCATCTCGGTGATCTGCTCGACCTCGTCGATGGTCCTGACGAACGGGAGCATCATGTTGAGGTTCTTGAATCCGAGTTCGTCCCTCACCTTCTTGATGGCCCTGAGCTCGCACATGAACGCCTCGCGGTAGTTGTCGGAGACGTACCTGGAGCAACCCCTCCATCCGATCATGGGGTTGTCCTCGTTGGGCTCGTAGTCCGCACCGCCCTTCATGTCATGGTACTCGTTGGTCTTGAAGTCCGACGTCCTGAGGACGACGGGCCTGGGGTAGAATGCCCTGGCGACGGTGGCGATGCCGTTCGCGAGCTTCTCGATGAGCTCGTCCGCCCTCCCGTCCTCGATGACGGCGCAGGGGTGCTCGCCGATGTAGTTGGTGAACAGGAACTCGCTCCTCATGAGTCCGACACCGTCGCACTGGAGTTTCGCGACGTCCTCGGCCTTGGTGGGCATGGACATGTTGACCATGACCTTGGTGCCGGTGATGGGCACGTACTCCGCACATGCGACGGAGGATGCGGACGCGGGGGCGTCGTTGGTCTTCTTGGCGATGATGCCCTTGTACACGTTTCCGGTGGTTCCGTCGACGGTGACCTCCATACCGTCCTTGAGGATCTCGGTGGCGTTGCCGGTTCCGACGACGCAGGGTGTTCCGAGCTCCCTGGAGATGATCGCGGCGTGGCAGGTCATACCTCCCTCGTCCGTGACGATCCCGGCGGCTCTGCTCATGGCGGGGACCATGTCGGGCATCGTCATCTCGGTGACGAGGATGTCGCCCTCCTTGATGGAGTCGAGGCTCATCGAGGTGTCGTAGATGATGACCCTCCCTGTGGCGAGGCCGGGGCTGGCACCGAGTCCGCTCGCGACGATGGAGTCGCTGGACACGGAGTCGCCGATCGACTCGTTGGTCGCGGAGTTGCCGGTGGCGGTGATGGGCCTGGCCTGGACGATGTACGCCCTGTCGTCCTCGACGCACCACTCCATGTCCATGGGCTTCTCGTAGTGGATCTCGATCTGGCGTCCGATCTCGGCGATCTCCTGGATGCGGGGGTCCGCGATCTTCTGGGCCTTGATCATCTCGCCGGGCATGTCCATCCTCTCGACGCCGCCGTTCTTGCCACGGACGTACTTCCAGGTCTGGGTGGAGATCCTCTTTTTGATGATCTCCATCTTCTGCTTGTCCACGATGTACGTGTCGGGGGTGACCTCCCCTCCGACAATCGCCTCGCCGAGTCCGTATCCGGCCTCGATGACGATCTGCTTGGCCCCGCTGTTGGGATCCACGGTGAACATGATTCCGGAGAACTCGGAGTTGACCATCCTCTGGACAACGACGGCGAGCTTGACCTCGTCGTGCGCGTAGCCCTGCTTCTCACGGTACGCGATCGCCCTTGCGGTGAAGAGGGATGACCAGCACTTCCTGATCTTGTCGAAGAGGTCGTCCTCGTCCTTCACGTTGAGGTACGTCTCCTGCTGTCCCGCGAAACTGGCGTCGGGGAGGTCCTCCGCGGTGGCACTGGACCTGACGGCGACGAACCCGCTCTTCCCCTTGGGGAACAGGAGCTTGTACCTGGAGACGATGTCCTTCTTCAGGTCCTCGGGGATCTCGTACTCCTCGAAGAGCGCCCTGATCCTGTCGGAGGCGGCCGTGAGGCTGTCGTCGGAGTTCCTGTCTATTCCGGAGAGCTCCGCGGTGATCGCCTCGAAGATGTTGCTCTCCTCTATGAAGTAGTCGTAGGCGACGGTGGTCAGGACGAAGGCTTCGGGAACAGGGAATCCTGCGTTGGTGAGCTCTCCGAGGTTTGCACCCTTGCCTCCTACGAAGGGTACATCTTCAACGTGCAGTTCGTTAACATCGACGATCTTCTTGTCCATTGGGAATCCCCGCTAATTGGAAGATAGGTTGGGGCGGGAACTGTCGCCCGCCAGGTTTCGGTATTCCCTCCCTTATTATAATGTTCACGGTTTCCGGTGTACCCCCATTATAACCCATTGTGCGGTTTCGGACTAGGGCGGTGCACATGTGTCCGAGATGAGTACATCATCTGTCCTGAATAACCTCTGTTCGAATACGATTTACGAAAGATTGGCCTTGGAATTCGTAAAAATCGATACGAATTCTCGGAAAAACAACGTTTCAAAATTCATTTTTCGACGTTTTGGCACCTCGATTATACAAAGGGTTTAAATTATCCTCGCTGTTCTGGGATTCAGTGGTACTTATGGACATGGAAATATGTTGGCACGGCAGGGGAGGTCAGGGACTCGTCACAGCGAACGAGATCCTCGCCGAAACCGCCATCGCAGCAGGGAAGTACGTCAAGGCATTCCCCGAGTTCGGTCCCGAGAGGATGGGTGCGCCCATCAGGGGTTTCACCAGGATCTCGGAGAAACCCATCAGGGTCCACAGCCAGGTCTACGAGCCCGACATCGTCGTCATCATGGACGGGACGCTCGTCGGGAAGGTCGATGTGGCCAGGGGCATCAAGAAGGACTCCATCATCCTCGCGAACTACGCTGGTTCCCCCAAGGAGCTCCAGGAGGCCCTCGGCGTGGATGTCGAGTGCCACACCGTGGATGCGATCAAGATCTCCATAGAGGAGATCGGCAAGCCGATGGTCAACACCATCATGCTCGGGGCCCTCATCAAGGTCAAGGGACTCGTGCCCTACGACATGTTGGAGGACCAGATCACGACCAAGTTCTCGGGCAAGCTCCCCGACAAGGTCATCGTGAAGAACCTGTCCGCCCTCAAGAGGGGTTACTCGGAGGTGCAGTGAATGGCAATGGCAAACGTTAAGGATCTCGTCATCGGAGGCCGCATCATAAAGGCCGGCAACTCCGAGAACTTCTTCACCGGCGACTGGAGGAGCTTCGTCCCCATAGTCGATCAGGACAAGTGCATCGACTGCCTCACATGCTGGATCTACTGTCCCGACAACGCCATCGTGTTCAGGGACGACAGGATGTCCGGTATCAAGATGAGCCACTGCAAGGGCTGTGGGATATGCGCCAAGGTCTGCCCCAAGAAGGCGATCACCATGAGGGAGGAGTGAGAATGACACACGACATCGCGATTAACGGAGACAACGCCGTAGCACTGGCATGGAAGCAGATCGACCCCGACGTGTGCGCGGCATACCCCATCACCCCCCAGACCATCATCGTCGAGAAGTTCGCGGAGTACGTCGCGAACGGGGAGGTCACCACGGAGTTCGTCTGCGTCGAGTCCGAGCACTCCGCACTCACGCTCTGCACATCGTCCGAGTCCGCAGGGGCGAGGACGTTCACGGCGACCGCATCCCAGGGACTCGCGTACATGTGGGAGATGCTCCCCATCACCGCGGCGATGAGGACGCCCCTCGTCATGGCGGTCGCGAACAGGGCTATCAGCGGACCCATCAACATCAACAACGACCACGGTGACGCTATGTCCGCCCGCGACTGCGGCTGGATCATGCTGTTCTCCGAGAACGTCCAGGAGGCGTACGACAACTCCATCATCGCCCCCAGGATCGCGGAGCACCCCGACGTCCAGCTCCCCATCATGGTCAACCTCGACGGATTCATCCTCACCCATGCGATCGAGAGGATGACCATGGTCGACACCAACGACATCAGGAAGTTCGTCGGCGAGTTCGAGCCCATCTACCCCCTGCTCGACACCAAGCTCCCCGTGTCCCACGGAAACATGGACGGTCCCGACTTCTACTACCCCCACAAGTACCAGTCCGTCATGGCGATGGAGAAGGCGCTCGAGGTGGCGGAGGAGGTCTTCAAGGAGTTCGCCGAGCTCACCGGAAGGGAGTACCACCTCATCGACGAGTACATGTGCGACGATGCGGAGTACGTGGCGGTCATCCTCGGTTCCTCCTACGGAACCATGAAGGCGACCGTCGACGAGCTCCGTGAGGCCGGTATGAAGGTCGGTTGCATCATGCCCCGTGTGTACAGGCCCTGGCCGGAGAAGGCCCTGGCCGCCGCTCTCGCCGGCAAGAAGGCCGTCGTGGTGTTCGACAAGCACCTCAGCATCGGTGCTTACGGACCCATGTTCCCCGAGGTCGTCACCGCCGCCACGGACCTCGAGCAGCTGCCCAAGATGTACAACGTGATCTACGGTCTCGGAGGTGCGGACGCAACCGTCGCCGGATTCAGGAAGACCATGGAGGACGTGGCGGCGGGCAATGCCGACAAGATCACCTATCTGGGGGTGAAGATATGACATCGCTTTCTCTCAAGGATCTCAACAAGATACCCGTGAGGCTCGCCAGCGGTCACAGGCTCTGCGCAGGATGTGCGGAGTCCATCATCGCGAAGCAGATCCTCATGGGAACCGAGGATCAGATCGCGGTCTCCGCATCCACCGGGTGCTTCGAGGTCTCGACCACGATCTTCCCCTACACTGCATGGAACACACCCTACATCCACACCGCGTTCGGAAACGGTGCGGCCACCTGTGCGGGTCTC
>JAZODL010000212.1:0-3254 GCA_045596945.1 Candidatus Methanomethylophilaceae archaeon
ATGGCGGCTACTTCATCTTCAACAGCAACGTCCCGGTCGTCATCAGGATCGCCTACCAGGTGGAGATGTACTACCCCGACCTGTTCGAGGAGGGTTATGCCAGCGGTATCATCCAGGAATGGATCGACACGTTCATCGACAACCTCCACGAGGATGGTTTCACCGTCGGTGAGGACGGAATCTTCCTGATCAAATCGGATATGGTGAAGGTCTGATCAAACGGCCCCCTCGGGGGCCATTCACTTTTCCAAAGGTGGGACATTGGACGCTGAAGGTTGCGGGAAGGATCTCTTCGGACAATCCGTATCGATGAAGGACGAGTACCACAGGTACACCGGGCGCAAGATCCTGTTCATATCGCTGTGTGCGTTGACCATAGTCTGCGCGGGAGGTTACGCCCTCACCCTGGGTGTCCGCGAGATCGGTTTCCTGGAGACGTTCGGCATAATCTGGAACCACCTGACCGGCGTGGGTTACGATCTTCACAGCGATGGATGGTGGGACGACTTCGTTCTGTGGGAGGACCGTCTCCCGAGGGTCGTCGTCGCGGTGATCGCCGGTGCCGGATTGGCGATCGGCGGCGCGGCGATGCAGAGCGTCGTGAAGAACCCCCTCGCGGATCCGTACACCACGGGGATATCATCCGGTGCGGTCCTCGGCATCACGGTAGCCATCGTACTGGGGACATCCATAGGTTCGTTCGGGAGCAACTACGGGATGGTGCTGAACGCATTCGTCTTCGGACTGGTGCCCACCGCGGTCGCCATCGCGGTGACCAAAATGTCCAATGCCTCTCCGGCGACGATCATCCTGGCGGGAACGGCGATGTCCTATCTCCTCAATGCGGCCAGCACCCTGTTGCTGGTTACCGCCGAGGCCGGCAAGATCCAGGAGGCATTCCTGTGGCAGGTCGGCACCCTGGAGTGGGTGATGTGGGATGACGTCCCCCTGATGTTTGTCATAACCCTGGTCGGCGGCATCGTTCTGTTGTTCTTCTCCCGTCAGCTCAACCTGCTCCTGTTCGGTGACAAGAGCGCCAAGAGCCTCGGTCTGGATGTGGACAACTTCCGCTTGATCGTGCTGTTGATCCTATCCCTGGTCACGGCATCGATAGTCTCATTCGTGGGGATAATAGGGTTCGTGGGGTTGGTGTCCCCGCATATCGTCAGGATGTTCATCGGTTCCGACAACAGGTTCGTGATCCCCGCATCGGCGTTGTTCGGTGCGGCTTTCCTGTTGGTGGCAGACCTCATCGCCCGCACCGTGATAGCTCCGGGGGAGTTGCCGGTCGGCGTGATCATGTCGTTCATCGGAGGGCCGATCTTCCTGATTCTCATAATCAAATCAAGGAAGGGGATGTGGTGATGATGGACGGCAGGTACGCATTCAAGAGGGATTACAATGCGATCCGCAAGAGGAAGATGCTCTTCGTGGCGGGATGCATCCTCGTCGCTTTCGTGGCCATGGGGCTGCAGCTGTCCGTCGGTAAGTACGACATAACGTTCCTGGAGTCCTATGGGATCCTGTTCGACCACATCATGGGTGTCGACCCCGTCACGGATCTGGATGCGAAGAAGGACTATGTGGTGTGGGACCTCAGGTTCCCCCGTGCTCTCGCCTCACTTGCCGTAGGGGCAGGTCTCGGTGTGTGCGGTGCGGCGATGCAGAGCACGCTCAGGAACCCCCTCGCGGATCCGTACACCACGGGCATATCGGCGGGAGCCGGCCTGGGCGCGTGTCTCGCCCTGGTATCCGGGGTCTGTGTGGTCCCTTTCCTGTACGGTGAGGCGGCCACAGTGGTCAATGCGTTCGTGTTCTCACTGATTCCCGCGTTCGTGATCATAGGCATCTCTGCTGTCAAGAAGAAGGTCACATCGTCCATGATGATCCTCATCGGTATCGCCGTGATGTACGTGTTCACGGCCTTCACCACGCTGCTGAAGCTGACGGCATCCGATGAGTCCCTCGAGGATGTCTACATGTGGAACGTCGGGCTCCTCGGCAAGGCGTCGTGGGACAACGTGTGGGTGATGCTGCTGTTCGCACTGATCGGTATCGTCCTGTTCCAGTACCTGTCCGGACGGTTGAACATCCTGACGATGAGCGACGGGGGTGCGAGATCACTCGGCGTGGATCCCAAGAGGGAGAGGCTGATCGCCCTGGTCATCGTCTCTCTGGTGACATCGGTCATGGTCGCCTTCACCGGTACCATAGGGTTCGTCGGACTCGTGGCACCGCACATGGTACGCATGTTCCTCGGATCGGACAACAGGTTCCTGATCCCGGCATCGGCCGCCTTCGGCGCGATGCTGCTGATATGCACCGACTGTCTGGCCAAGAACATAGGTGTCGCAGGGTTGCCGGTGGGAGTCGTCACCGCATGCATCGGGGGTCCGTTGTTCCTATACCTCCTCTTGAAGCAGAGGAAGGCCATCTGGAACTGACCCATCTCGATGACCATCGTGAGTATAGGTTGACCGTGGATATTCATCAACGGTGATGTCGGAAGGGATTGTACGACTCGTAGAACACGAACAGGTTGATTCACAGATGGGTCGACAAACCTCTGTGATGGGGGTGTCGGAACAGATAACGGGCATGGGCCACAATCCACAGTCTGACATGCTCGACTTCCATACACGGGATAGCGTTCCGAAACAATAGACTGACGGTCCTGTCGAAGCGGATTGACCTTGGAATCCCTCCATTTGACAACGTGACATCCGATAACGGGTTAATAACATTCATATGGAAAATGGGGAAAGGTGTACAGACCCCTCAACAACCTTTCTTCATCGTCCTATGCCTATTCCGGATGATTTGTTCATCCCGTGGCCAGTACCTAGGTTTACCGACCGTCATCATCGCATATTTGAAAAAACATGATATAGATGACATTACGTTATAGAAGCGGATGGGAAGTGCCTGCCGGTGGACCATCACCCATCAGATCCTGATAGGAGTTTGGGAGAATGGAGTACAGTGATGAGGAGGTGTTGAAGATCGGCACGAGGTGCCTTCTGGACACGTTGGGGCCGATCGACACGGAACGGTTCTGATGTTCCCAAGGAGACCCGGAGGCAACTACACGGAGGACAGGAAGGCGATCTACGACGACATGACCATGGAGGAGATCATCCGGGGTGTGAACGAGTTCCTGTTGGAGAACCCCATCGAGAAGCTGTTCCACAAACGTCTGATCATCTACGATGACATGACGACGGAAGGAGAAATCCCGGGTGCGGACGGAATCC
>JAZODL010000213.1:0-2962 GCA_045596945.1 Candidatus Methanomethylophilaceae archaeon
ATGGACTGCTGGATCGAGAACTTGACCTGGTCGGGTGCGAAACCGTTTAGCCAGTACCTCACGCAAGCGACCCTGCGCCTGAGCCTCTCGATGTCCTCCTCCGTCGCGACGGACATGTCCTCCGTCCTGGAGAGGATCTCCATGACGCCCTCGAAGTCGGGGGCCATCTGGGAGAGCGTGACCAGGTGCCTGTAGGGGATCTGGAACGGGAGCTTGGAGGGGACGTGGTTGTGCTGGGCGATCTCGTACGCACGTACGGAGTTCTCCTCGGACTCGTTCCACTCCCCGGCGAAGAAGAGCCTCTCCATGCGGTCGTACTCGTCCGCCATGTCGAGCGTCCCCATGCCGTAGTCGTAGTCGATCGCCCTGGAGGGGTTGACCCTGAGGAACAGGTAGTTGAGGACCTCGGGGGGTGTCATCCCGATGGCGTCGAGTCCCGTGACGGAGCACCCCAGGGACTTGTGCATCTGCTGCGTGACCCCGCCGGACTTCAGCTGGACGAACTCGTAGGGTATCGGGTGGGGGGCCTTCCCACCGAAGATCTCCGAGACGATCCTCTTCCCGGAGTCGTACGATCCGCCGGCGGCTGCATGGTCCTTACCGAAGGGTTCTGCGGAGGTTCCAAATATGACCCACTTGGCGGGCCACTCGAGCCTCCATGTGAGCTTCCCCTCGCCCTTGCGGATGTCCGCCTTGCCGTGGTGGCCGCATGTGCAGTTGTACTCCACGAAGGGGAATTCGTAGGTGTCGAAGATGGGGCTGGTGAAGCGACCGCACTTCTCGCAGACGGGGTTGTAGGGTGCGTAATCGTCCTTGGCCTCCTTGCCGGTCACCTCGTGGAGGATCTGGATGATCTCCTGCCTCTTCTCGAAGGTCTTGTCGATGCACTCGGCGAACCTCCCCTGCTCGTAGAGCTCGTGGGTCCAGATGACCTCGCAGTCCACACCGAGCGAGTCGACGGCATCGAGGAAGGGCTGGACGAAGTGGTGGGCGTAGTTCCTGTGCTTCCCGCAGGGACAGGGGATCCTGGAGATGGGCATCCCGACGTACTGCTCGAAATCCGCGGGGAGGAAGTCGTACCTCTTCCTCAGGGGGTCGAACGAGTCTATGAGGTAGATCAGCTTGACCTCCTTGCCCATGCCCTCGACGGCGCTGCGGACGGACTCCCCCGTGATTGCTTCCCTCAGACTTCCCACGTGGATGATCCCGGTGGGACTGATACCCGTTGCGATGAGCGGATGCTCACAGGTATCCGCCACCTCCTTTGCGACTACATCGGCCCAGTGCATGTTAATCGGGCTCGTATCCGCATTATATAAAAAGCACTTTCGGTGGGATCAACTGCCACCGAACCGGGAGGCGATCTCCTCGAACTCGGCCCTGAACTCCGCGGCACGCCGCTCCGCGACCTCCCTGTCGCGGGATTCGGAGTAGATCCTGTACTTGGGTTCCGTGCCCGACGGACGGAGGAGGACCCAGCCGTCGTCGTAGTCTATGCGGAGCCCGTCGAGGCGGTTCATCCTGAGATCGGGGTGTCTGGCCGCGATGAGGTCCGTGATGACCCCCTTGACCTCGTCCGTGCACATGACCGCGCCCTTGACGGTGTGGTACCTGGGAAGTGCGGACACCTGGTCCTCAAGGGGACCGTACCTGACCACGGCCTCCAGCATGCGGGCGACCGCCATCGCACCGTCGCGGCAGAACTGGTGGTCCGAGAATATGAGTCCGCCGTTCTCCTCGCCACCGAACAGCCCAGAGTCCTCCATCATCCTCCTGGCCACGACCGGGGACCCGACGGCGGTGTACACGACCGTCCCCCCTGCGGACGTCACCACGTCCTCGACCAGGGAGGATGTAGCCACCGTAGTCACCACGAGGCCGCCGCCGTTGGCACGCACCATCAGGGAACCGAGCAGGGCGAGGCTCTGGTCCCCGGGGACGTAGTTGCCATCGCCGGTGACGAAGACACAGCGGTCGGCATCGCCGTCATGTGCGATGCCCAGATCGACGTCCAGCTCCCTGACCATCCTCTTCAGGTCCTCCAGGTTCTCCTCCGTGGGCTCGCTGTCGTGTCCGGGGAAGAACCCATCCGGGTTCCCGTTTATCGTGATCGTGCGGACACCGAGACGTCTCAGGAGGAGGGGTGTCGTCGACACGGCGGCGCCGTTGGCGCAATCCAGGCAGACCCTCAGTCCCGCGGAGCGGATGGCGTCCGCATCCACCTTCGAGACCACGGCGTCGATGTACTCCTCGCCCGCATCGTCGTGATGGCGTATGGTCCCTATGCGGTCCCAGCACGTGCAGGCGAGGTCGCCGTCGTAGGCGTCCTCTATGGCGGCCTCCTCCTCGGGGGAGCACTCGGTCCCATCGGCGGAAATGCACTTGATGCCGTTGAACTCCGGCGGGTTGTGGGATGCGGTGATCATCACACCGCCCGACACGTCGGAATGCGTCCTCACGTAGTACTGGAGCGCGGGGGGGGGGACCATCCCGAGGTCCACCACGTCCACACCCATGGACATGAGTCCCGCGGACAGTGCGGCCGACACCATCGGGGACGAGACACGCGTGTCGCGCGCCATCGCCACCGGGCCGGGACCCAGGACGGTCGCGATGGCCTTTCCGACCTTAAGTGCCAGTTCACTGCAGAGGTAGCCGTTCGCGACCCCGCGGATTCCGTTGGTGCCGAACATCTTCATCGTTATCGGACGATGGAACGCCGAGGCGGTAAAAATATGCTTTGAGCTCAGCCGACAGGGTGCCTGCGGGACAGCCTCTCCTTCATCAGCATGACAGGCTTCACCTCGGCCGGATCTATACCGCGCATCTCCGCCATGCGGACGGACGTGTAATCGCCGAGCATCACGGCCATCAGCATGTCGGCCATGGGGGATGAACCCCCCATGTCGATGCGCCTGTACGGGACCCCTGCGGAATCCAGACGGGACATCGCATCCGCGAC
>JAZODL010000214.1:0-6864 GCA_045596945.1 Candidatus Methanomethylophilaceae archaeon
TATTTCCTCAGATCGGACTCGATGCGGGCCCTGAGCCTGACCATGTCCTCGACCTTGTCGCTGAAGGCCTCGGGTCTGATCTCGACCTGGATCACCATGTTGTCGAGCGCCCCCTCCCTGGAAACGTGGATCATGTACTGGTCCCCGACCTCCGGGATCTGGAGGAGGGTGTACTCGATCTGCGAGGGGAAGACGTTGATACCACGGATGATCAGCATGTCGTCGGTCCTTCCGGTGATCCTGCTGATCCTGGGGGAGGTCCTGCCGCACTCGCACTCGTCGTCCATGAGCGTCGTGAGGTCCCTGATCCTGTACCTGATCATGGGCATGGCCTCCTTCTGGAGCATGGTGACGACCATCTCGCCCTTCTGGCCGGGTCCGAGGGACTCGCCGGTCTCGGGGTCGATGATCTCGACGTACATGATGTCGCCCGCGATGTGGATGCCCTTGCGCTCCTCGCACTCCGTGAACATGGGTCCGGCCTGCTCGGAGGTGCCGTAGATGTCGTAGGCCTTGACGCCCATGGATGACTCGATGTGCTGCCTCATGGACTCGGACCAGGGCTCGGCTCCGAGGATGGCCTTCCTGAGCTTGGTGTCCCTGCGGATGTCGACACCCATCTTCCTCGCCGTGTCGCCGAGGTGGACCAGGTACGAGGGTGTGCACGCGATGGCGGTGACGCCCAGGTCCTGGATGAGCTCGATCTGCCTCTCGGTCCCGCCGACACCGGTGGGGAGGACGGTCGCTCCGACCTTCTCGGCACCGTAGTGGAGTCCGAGTCCGCCGGTGAACAGCCCGTATCCGTAGGAGACCTGGAGCGTGTCCTCGGGACCGATGCCGATGGACGTCAAGGACCTGGCGAGGGCCTCCGTCCAGTAGTCCAGGTCGTTGCGGGTGTACCCGACGAGGGTGGGCTTCCCGGTGGTTCCGGAGGACACGTGGTACCTCACGATCTCCTTGTTGGGGACGGTGAACATGTTAGTGGGGTAGTTGTCGCGGAGGTGCTGCTTGTACATGAAGGGCAGCTTGCTGATGTCCTCGAGGCAGGTTATGTCGTCGGGATGGACGTTCTGGGCCCTCATCCTGTCGTGGTAGAACTGGTTGAACGAGTAGAGGTTGTTCACCAGCTGTTTCAACTGACGGTACTGGAGGGCCTTCAGGTCCTCCCGGGGCATACATTCTATCTTGGGATTCCAGAACATTGTGATTCCTTCGGTTTTCCGTGTTGCTCCTAAAAGAGCGGTACTCTTATTTATCTGATTATCCGGTGCGGCACCCCGTGTCAGGATGGTTTTAATATCCGGATCATCTCACGCCGACCCATGGAGGGATGCGGGGAGGGGGATGCCGGCATCCTCCTGTACGTTGTGATAGCGCTGGCGATGTTCCTTGACGGACTGGACGGGACGATAGTCAACGTGGCGCTCCCGACGATCGCGTCCGACCTCGGCATCGGAACGAGCACGGCATCGTGGATCGTGACCGTGTACTTCCTCGTGATGGCCGGGCTGATCCTAGTCATGGGGAAGGTGTGCGACAGCGGGGCCGTGAGGAGGGTCCTGGTGTGCGGGTTCGCCGTGTTCTCCTCCGGATCCCTGGCATGCGGACTGTCCGGTGACGTCGCGGTGCTGCTCGCCTTCAGGGCGGTGCAGGGTGTCGGTGCGGCCATGCTCGCCGCATCGGGCATGCTCATGTGCGTGGCCTTCGTCCCGCCGAAGAGGGTGACCCTCGCCCTGACGGTCGGGCTCGTCGGCTCGTCGGTGGGTGCCGCCATCGGCCCCGCCCTGGGCGGGATCCTGACACAGTCGATGTCCTGGCACTGGGTGTTCTTCATCAACGTGCCCGTGGGGATCGTCGCCGCGCTGCTCGCGGGACGCGTGGTCCCCTCCGACAGGGGTTTCGACCGCTCCGGGTTCGACACCGTCGGTGCGGCCATGCTGTTCGTGTCCCTGGTCTGCGGACTGTACGCCCTGGAGTCGTTCCCGTCCCACGGGGTCACCGTGCCGGGCGTCGCCGCGCTGCTCGTGTTCGCCGTGGTGTTCCCGCTGTTCGTCCGCCACGAATCGGGGGTCGGGGACCCGATCATAAAGGTGGGGTTGTTCCGCGGGATGGGGCTGGTGCAGGTCGTGATCGCGTTCACGCTGATGAACGCACTGTACATGGGGGCGCTGTACCTGGTCCCGTTCATGCTGAGGATCGAGATGGGCTTCGACACGATGACCAGCAGCCTCCACATCTTGATCCCGGCGCTTGCGACCCTGTGCCTCTGCCTGTTCGTGGCGAAGATGGCCGAGACCAAGGGCAACAGGGTGTTCGCCGTGGCGGGATGCATGGTCATGACCGCCTTCATGGTCACCGCGTGCCTCCTCGACGGGGAGCGCCGCATCCTTCTCGTCATCGCACTCGTCCTGCTCGGACTCACATGGGGTGTGGCCGGCGGACCGATAGGGAGCAGGATTATCGACAACGTCCCGCCGGGGGACAGGGGTGCAGGGTCGTCACTGCTGTCCTTCTTCATCTACTTCGGATGCGCGATGGGCACCGCCCTCTTCTCGGGGCTGTTCAGCATCGGGTCCGGTTCGGCCGGGACGTCCATAGACGCCCTGTCGCCCGACGTGTTCATGTCCGGGTTCCAGTTCTCCATGCTGGTGGGTGTCGTGCTCGCCGTGGTATCCGTGGTCCTGTCCCTGCGCGTGAGGGAGACCGGAACCTGACCTGCTGCGTCCGCTCGTGGACGGGCACGGGCCGTCTCGGTCCGGCCCCGCGACCGTATACGGGTATGAGGGAATCGGATGCCGGGGATGCTGGGCCGACTACCCGTTTTTTATCCGTTGCGGACTATGGGATGGCATGATCACCGTCGCCAAGGACATGGAGACGTTCCTGGACCTCACCAAGGAACGTGCCGAGCACGTGGACTCCGAGATCGCGGACCGCGAGAACGACTTCAGGTCCATGTGCTTCTGGAACATCCACAACCGCGCCCTGATGACGCAGGAGATCGTGTCCTTCTACACCAGGACATGGGAGATGATGGACGTGCCCCTCAACCTCGAGCCGGAGATCAACGAGAGGATAGTCACGGTCACGAGGGACATGTTCGTCGACACCGTATCCTCCATAGAGAAGGCGGCCAAGGACTGCACGAACGCGTACAGGACCTCCAAACTGAGGGAGACATCCATGCACGGGAGGAACTACCTGTACCTGCGCAACATAATGGCGGCGTCGTACGAGCTCGGGTACATCGACGAGGACACGTTCAACGAGTGGGAGGACATCCTGATCATGAGGAACCTGGTGACGCACAACAACTCCGTGGCGGACAGGTCCAGGGTGTTCGAGACGGGGGGCCTCAGGATATCCATGCGCCCCAACAGGATGATGAAGGGACCGTCCAACACCTTCGTCGTACTGTCCTCCAGGGTGACAGAGCTCTTCTACAGGTGGTTGGACACGGTGGACGGGATATTCGGATGAGACAGGATGAGCTGTGGGACGGCTTCTACTCCACCAGGCCGCGCGCCTGGAGGGGGAACGCGAGGGTGCCCGACCCCGGTGTCCGCGGCGATGCCCTGGACCTCGGGTGCGGCAACGGCAAGACCACGTCCACGCTGATAGACATGGGGTTCTCCGTTACCGGGGCGGACTTCTCATCGGTCGCCGTGGCGTCCTGCTCGGACCGTTTCGGAGACACCGCCCGCTTCACCACCGCATCCGCCACCGACCTGCCGTTCGGTGACGGGACGTTCTCGTACGTGACCTGCGTGCACATCCTGGAGCACCTGTCCGACGACGAGCTGGGGGCCGCCGTGGGCGAGATCCGCAGGGTGCTGGTCCCGGGAGGGTACGTCTTCACCAGGACGTTCACGGACTCCGACCTCAGGTCGGACAGCCGCTCCAGGGGGGAGATAAGGTACGTCTACCGCACCGTCGAGGACATGGTCCGCGTGTTCGCCGGTTTCGAGACCGTCTCCGCGGAGCTCGTCGAGGAGACCACCCGCTTCGGTGCGGTCAGATCCAGGGTCGAGTGCCTGTTCAGGCTCCCGGTCGCAACACTATAATAACAGCGGTGCACATCGACGGCGCATGAAATGCCCGAAATGCGGTTTCGACAATCCGGAGGGCACCCTCTTCTGCGAGGAGTGCGACTGGAGGGTCGACCAGATCTACAGACCGGAGAAGAAGCGCAACCCGCTCGCCTTCGCCGGGATCGCATGCGCGCTCGGAGCCGTGTCCGCCGTCCTAGGATTCACGGGCGTGGCCATCGGAGCCGTCGCCGTCGGTGCCGTCGGCATGGTGCTCAGCGGATACTCCGTCAACCTCCCACGTTACATCGAGGGGTCCAACAAGGGTCTCTGCACCGCACTCTCCGGTGCCGGTATCGCACTCAGCGTCATCGGGTTCCTCTACGGTCTCGTCGGAGTGATCTGATGGCCGTATACCGCGGCAAGTACATCCTCCAGGGCCTCGGGACCATAACCCCCCAGATGGAGCACAACCTCGACGTCGCGTACGAGATCTGCATGTCCTACAAGGAGGGGTTCCCCTGCGAGATGTGCGGGAGGTGCTGCCACCAGCCCAACATCATGGTCCGTGCCGAGGAGGTCGACAGGATATCCTCGGCCGCCGGGATCCCGTTGTACAACTTCATAACGGAGTGCCTCGTCCCCCAGCCCGACGGCATGTTCCTCATGAGGAGGACCGAGCCGTGCATGTTCCTGGGCGATGACAACAGGTGCACGATCTGGAAGAACCGTCCGGAGATCTGCGACGAGTTCCCCTACGCGGTGTCCATGTTCATGAGCAGGGTGTACCTCGCGCTCACCAACCCCGACGCCGACATCCTCGAGCTGATCGACTACATGGATGACACATGGCCCTGCACGGGCATCATCAAGTCGACGATCAGGGACAGGATCGAGGAGCGCAGGGGCGACATCGTCCCCGCGTGAGAAACCCCTTCCCGATTCTACCGGGGCATCCGCCCCGGATCAGTTCCTCATCAGATGCGCCATGAGCTCCTGTGCGAAGTCCGTGATGTCCACGACGTGTCCCGCACCGGGGATCTCGACGTACCTGCTGCCCGGGATGCGGGAGTGCATGTCCCTGCCCAGGTCCACGTCGACCATCATGTCACGGTCCCCGTGGACGACCAGCGTCGGGACCGTGATGGATCCGACCAGGTCCGTGGTGTCGTAGCCGTCGATCGCGGTGAGCTGGTGGCCGACCCTCTCAGGCTGATCTATGCACAGGAGGTTCCTGACACCGGTGCCCTTCTCCTCTATCCTCCTGAACCTGGACTCGGTCAGGATCAGGGAGTTGACCGCGACCATGAGCGCCTCCATGGGGGCCTTCCCGTCGACGACCATCGACGAGATGGAACCGATGAGGTACGCGGAGCGTGCGGGACGCCTCGTGTACGTGGATACGAGTGTGAGGGACCTGACCCTCCCGGGGTACCTGATGGCGATTGACTGGGCGATGTGCCCTCCCATGGACCATCCGAACACGTGCGCCCTATCCACACCGAGGTGGTCGAGGAGCGCGACGACGTCGTCGGCCATGTCCCCTATGGAGAACTGGCCCGTGTACTCCGTCTCACCGGAACCGCGGTTGTCCGGACATATGACCCTGAAACCCGGGAGACTCCCGGCGAACCTGGAGAAGTAGGCACGGTCCGTGCAGAAACCGCCGATGAAGACCAGCGGGATCCCGGACCCCTCGTCGTCGTAAGCGAGCCTGATGCCGTTGACATCCGCGAACATGGGACTCCCCATGTGCCCGTCCCCTTAATACATGTCGGCGGTCATCCGACGGAGCGCAGGAACGAGACCAACCTGTCCGAGTAAGCCTCGGCGGGGATGCTGTGGCCGGCACCCGGGACCGACACCATCGCGCATCCGGGCACCAGGGACGCGACCAGCTCCCCCTGGCTGTAACCGCTCATCAGGTCCTCCGTGCCCTGCACCACCATGGACGGGACGGACACCTCCCCCAGGCGGTCGGAGATGTCGAACGATCCCGCCGCCAGCAGCTGGTCGATCAGGCGGGAGGGGTCCTCCGGCCTGCGGGGGATGGGCGGTTCCATCCCGGCGGATCCCATCGAACGGAAGATGCCCTCGGACACGCACATGGCGTTGATGACCACGGACACGGCGTCCATGGACACCCTGCCCTCCGCCGCCATCGGGATGAGGTTGCGGAGGAGGTACGATGTGCGGGCGAGCGGGACGGCATGGGTGGAGACCATCGTCAGCGACCTGACCCTGTCGGGATGGGCGAGGGCCATGCACTGACCCACGTGGGAGCCCATGGACCATCCGACAACGTGCGCCCGGTCCACACCCAGATGGTCCAGCAGACCGACCATGTCCTCCGCCAGGTCCCGGATCGAGAACGGTCCCCCGTACACGGTCTCCCCGGAGCCCCTGATGTCCACGGCCACGGCCCTGAAGCCCTCCAGGAGGCGGATCATGCCCCTCCAGTACCTCCTGTTCGATGCGAAACCTGGCACCAGGAGGACCACGTCCCCCGAGCCCGTGTCATCGTAGGCGAGCGATATCCCGTTGACATCCGCGTTCATGGATGAACCATTCAAAGGTACCATATAAACGCATTATGATTGACCCGTCATGAAAGTCGTAGCGTTCAACTGCAGCCCCAAGTCCGGGGGCAACACCGCCCACATGATCCGCACCGTCCTCGACGTGCTCGAATCCCACGGCATCGAGACCGAGATGGTCCAGGTCGGAGGTAACGACCTACACGGGTGCAGGGCCTGCATGGGATGCTCCAGGAGCAAGGACATGAGGTGCGTCCTCGACGACGACATCCTCAACACCTGCATCGCCAAGATGGTCG